>CAZFUO010000087.1:0-9031 GCA_964522065.1 uncultured Bacteroidales bacterium
ATGGCTATTTCCTGGGTTTTCAACCCAATATAAGAAATAATAAGAGTTTGTGAATTTACAGGTACATCCAACCTGAAAACTCCTTCGAGGTTTGTCACTGTACCGATTGTAGTCCCTTTAACTTTTACAGAAGCAGCGATAACAGGGTCTCCTGCTTCATACTTTACTGTTCCCGAAATAGATTTATTCTGCGCGGATAAATATCCGGAAGATAAAATCAGCATCGAAAATAAAAACAGTACTTTTCGGGTATAATTACCCCACGAATGTTTTTCTTTCATTTTTCAAATGGTTTAGTTTAAGATTAGGTGATTCTCTCAAATTAATCGCTATTAATTCTGCGTTTTGCATGTAGGGTAAATGTACAAATGAAAAATGATTTTTTGTTAAATGGAATTAACAATATCAGGCCGGGTTTTTCTTTAAATATTGTTATCTATTTGATATTTCGGATGATTTAGTGAGATAATATTTTTGAAAGTAATGAAGAAATGATATTTATTTATTTAAACGTTTAAAGGAAAATTAATCTCATTTAATAAAAAGCATTAAAAAGCTAGAGCTCCAGATACCAGCTAAGTCTGTTAATATCATTTTCTGAAAATTCTTTAAATTCCAACAGCTCTTTTAAAGCATTTATGCTTCCTCTCGACTTTCTGAGTTCTACAATAACCCTGGCCTGGTAAAAGTTGATATATGGGTGAGATTTAAGTCTCTCCAGAGATGCCTTGTTTATATTTAGCTTTCTGATTTTTGTCTTATCTACAGTAAGTGTCTTCTTAAGGGTTTCAAGTGTGGCCGGATAAATACCTTTGATTTCTGATAGTTGAGAGATATCATACATACCACCTAGTTGTGATGCGTATCTGACTATTTTTTGTGAAGTTACTTTTCCGACACCTTTTAAAAGCTGGAGTGAACTGGTGTCAGCAGTATTAATTTCAAGGCTGATAATTTGAGTATTTTCAGGAACTGAAGGTGATATATTTGCTTGTTGATCATTTTCCTTTTTAGTTATTGTATCAGTTTTTTTTACATCAATTGTGGGTGCTTTATCTTCTTTAAGTTTAATATATGGTCTTAATCTTGAGAAAGTCTCTTCGTCCAGTCCATATATTCTGGAAAAATCTTCTGGTTTTTTAAATACACCACCTTTATTGCGGTATTTTATAATGTTTTTAGCAACATAAGATTTGATGCCTAAACTAACTAATGTCGCAGAATCAGTTGTGTTTGGGTCAAAATATGTGGTTTTAATACTATTTGTTTTGTGTTTAAACGATTTATATGTTTCTTGCTTTTCTATAGTAGAACTGTCTTTAGAAGTTGGTGGTACTGTCTCAATCTTTTCAATAGCATTTCCGGTTATTAATGGTATCCATCTGTTTCTGGTCCATATTAACAACTGCATTACAACTATTAAAATTGTAAATATCCAGAATGCTGCACGCTCTCTTTTGCTTAAATACAAATAATCTTTCCACATATACAGGTAATAATAAATTAACACAAATATATGTTTTTTAGAGATAAAATATCTTAGCTTTGCAAAAAAAACAGAATGAAAAGTAAAAATATTTTCAGATATCACATACTGTCTGTTATATGCCTGCTTGGTATTTTTATATTATGTGTTGTAAGGCTACCACAACAGGATAATGAGATTTCAATACCTTATTTAGATAAGATTGTACATTTTGTAATGTATTTTGTGTTTAGTCTGCTTTTTTTGTTCGAAAAGTTTGTATCTGATGTCAAAAACAGAAAGAATCCTTTGAAATCTTACATAACCACAATAGTACTTACTTTGGTAATAGGTGGACTCATTGAAATAATTCAATCAGATTTTACTTCCTACAGATCGGGTGAAATTATGGATTTGTATTCAGATGTAGCTGGTGCGGTTTCGGCAATTGCTGTTACAGAATTAATCCGTCTTTCATTTCTAAAACGCGGTCGGTAAGTGTTGCTAGCTGAGTATCGTGGGTAACAATTATAAATGTTTGATTAAGTCTATCCCGCAGGTCAAAAAATAATTGATGTAATTCTTGTTTATGTGCAGTATCCAGACTACCGGAAGGCTCGTCTGCTAAAATTACATCAGGTCGGTTTACCAAAGCTCTGGCAACAGCAACTCTCTGGTTTTCTCCGCCTGAAAGTTCAGAAGGTTTATGCTTAAGTCTGCTCTCCAGATTTAGAAATTTAAGAATTTCCATGGCTTTGGCTTCAGCTTCCTTTTTGCCATCTCCGGAAATTAGTGCCGGTATCATTACATTTTCTAATGCGGTAAACTCAGGAAGTAGCTGATGAAACTGAAAAACAAAACCGATATGCTTATTTCTGAATTCAGCCTGTTCCTTATCTTTCAATCCTGAAACATTTACACCATTTATAAGTATTTCACCTTTATCAGCTTGGTCTAATGTGCCAAGTAATTGTAAAAGAGTCGTTTTACCCGCGCCGCTTGGTCCAACAACAGATACAATTTCACCCGGTTTTACATTGATTTCCACACCTTTCAAAACATGAAGATCTCCAAAATACTTATGAATACCAGCGCCTTTTATCATTTTCAATCATTTTTAATTAGTTGCCTTATTACATAAGATGCCAGATGACAACCAAATAATGCAGGCATATAAGATATTGTACCAACGGTCGATTTTTTATTTCTTTCTCCTGTTACAGGAATTACAGCATTCTTATTAACAATTTCAGGGCTAAATACCACTGGTAGTCCTTTGTAAATACCTCTCTCTTTAAGTTCTCTTCTCACAACTTTAGCCAGTGCGCACTGATTGGTTTTTGAAATATCTGTAATCCTGATTAGTTCAGGATCAATTCTTCCTCCGGCACCCATTGCCGAAACCACGGGTATATTGTTGTTTATACAGTAAGAAATAAGATTTATTTTAGGCTCAATCGTATCAATTGCATCTACAACAAAATTAAAAGTTTTGTTTTCAAAAAAACTGTCAATATTTTCTCCGGTCAGGAAGTAGTCTGAAGCAACAATGTTAATTTCAGGATTAATATCTTTCATCCTCTTTTTGGTCACCTCAACTTTTTTTAATCCTACGGTGCCTCTCAATGCATTTAGTTGCCGGTTTATATTGCTTTCGTTTACTGTATCAGCATCAACAATTGTAATATTGCCTATGCCTGCTCTTACCAGCATTTCAGTAGCTGCACCTCCAACGCCGCCAATACCTACAACAAGTACATTTGAGCTTTCAAGTTTTTCTACACCTTCAATACCCAGCAACAATTCAGTTCTTGATTTCCATTCAACGCCCATAATCAGCAGATTAAAAAAGTCCAGCAAAGATAAATAATTAAAGCACACTCACAGAAAAGCGTTTGTTTAAAATATTTCCATCACCCGAAATCAAAATTGCATTTATAATATATCTGCCTTTTTTTACAATGTTGCCATATGAATCTTTTCCATCCCAATATATTGTGTCTGATGATGATAATAATTTTTTATTAACCAGTACATTAACCAATCTGCCTGACAAATTGTAAACTGTGATTTCAGCAATACCGTTATAAGTATTTTTAACTGTGAGTTCTAATATATCGTCATTTCCATCATTGTCTGGTGTAAACCATTTTTTTTCTGACACGATAAAATCATCTGAAACTGATAAATTCAATTCTTTAAATTGGCTGTTCTTAAATCCCGGAGTTGAGTAGTTAGCAGTATATGATGCAGATGTCCAGCTTTTTTCATCACCTGAACCAGCTGCCGGATTAATTTTTTCAAGCGAAACTCCCTCTATTTCAGACAAAAGCGGCATATGCATATTCTTATTATAGTCAACACGATCAATAATCTCCGCATTTTTACCCGCAATTATCACATTTCCAATATCGTCAGGCATAGACGGAAAACCACTAAGCTCAATACTGTTAGCTGATTTCATGTAGCCTGAAGCATTAAAAACCGAATCTACCTTTTCACTTAATATTATGTAAGTACCCGGCATGAATGGGTATGATTTATCTGATAATCTGTAACCCTCAGAAAAAGAACCATCTTCTTTTATATTTGTTAAATAAATATCTGAAAGGTCAAGACATTTCTCTGAGATATTTACAATTTCGACAAAGTCACTTCCTTCGTTTGTAGGATTAAACATTATTTCATTTATACTTATATCTGCTGACTCCGGTTTTAATGGCAAACTAAAAACCAAAACAGTATCTTTTATTGAAATCCCGTTAACAGAAATCAGCCCTCCGATTTTCAAATGGTATTTTGTATTAGTCAAATCATCACTCAAATAAAGTGTTACAGAATTACATAGTTTATTAACCGATTTAGCGCGGGTGACAATATTGTTGCCTCCCTGAAATAGATAATTGTAGACCTTTTCTATATTTTCTTCTGACATTATACAGCTAAATGTCAATTGTACAGACTTACTGTCAATAATAAATAATCTCTCTATTGCCGGCAGGCTAATATCAGTATTTATTGCATTTACAGAATTCTCATTACCGGGGCTTCCACCATTTTTTGATACAGATGCAGTCCAGTTATTACTCTTTCCTGAATAATTAAACCTGTCTATGCATTCCAGACTCCAACCACCTTGTTTCTTGAATGATGATTTATACCAGGTATCAGCGTATTCAAGACTAAAGATATTTTTTCCCGAATTATCTTCAATGTAAAGCAATTTTCCCTGATTTGATAAAGCAGGAAATCCCTGAACCGATACTATATTAATATCAGGATCAAATAAGCCTTTTGAAGCAGGTGGTACTAATATGGCATATTGACCAGGGTTGATAATGCTGTCAGGCAAAGCAAATGGTTTATCACCATAGTACAACTTGTAATTTACAAGAGATACACGCCTGTCTGTATTGTTGTACAGTTCTATATACTCAGACTCTGGCAGGCCAACAACAGGGGAGGGGTCAGCCATGATTTCTGTTATTACTATCTCTCCAAAACCGTATGATTTTGTAACAAAGAGACTTAAAACAAAAAATATCAATACTAATTTTTGCACATTCATTGTAAATCTGAGAAAAAATTCTAATTTTGCATGTCAATCAGGTTAACAAGACAAATGTACGGATTGTTTCCGGTTTATTATACATTTTATTAATACATTATTCACACAAAATGAAAGTAGCTATTGTTGGTACAAGTGGTGCCGTAGGACAGGAGTTCTTGCGTGTACTCGAGGAAAGGAATTTTCCTATGGATGAGCTGGTGTTGTTTGGGTCTGCCCGTAGTGCAGGAACTTCTTACACCTTCCGTGGTAAACAGATTACCGTGAAAGAGCTTAAACACAACGATGACTTCAAAGGCATCGATATCGTTTTCGCTTCTGCAGGTGCAGGTACATCCAAAGAATTTGCCGAAACCATGACTAAACACGGAGCTGTAGTTATCGACAATTCCAGTGCTTTCCGTATGGATGACGATGTGCCCTTAGTGGTTCCGGAAGTAAATGCTGCAGATGCAAAAGTACGTCCAAGAAATATTATTGCCAATCCAAATTGTACAACTATTCAGATGGTTGTTGCTTTGAAGGCTATCGAAGATCTTTCACATATAAAGAGAGTTCATGTATCAAGTTATCAGGCTGCTTCAGGAGCCGGAGCCGCTGCGATGGATGAACTTATCGAGCAAAATAAGCAGTTAGTTAACGGTGAAGAGCCTACAGTACAGAAGTTTGCTTATCAATTGGCATACAACGTTATTCCTCAGGTTGATGTTTTTCTTGAAAACGGATATACCAAGGAAGAAATGAAAATGTACAACGAAACCCGTAAAATCATGCATTCAGACGTAGAAGTCAGTGCGACTTGCGTAAGAGTGCCTGTAATGCGTGCTCACTCTGAATCTATCTGGGTTGAAACAGAAAGTCCTGTTTCTGTTGAAGATGCTAAAGCTGCTTTTGCAAAAGCTGATGGTGTTGTTCTTCAGCAAAATGATGCTGCTAAAGACTACCCTATGCCATTATTTATTGCAGGTAAAGATCCAGTCTATGTAGGTCGTATCCGTAAGGATTTATCAAACCCAAATGGTTTGACATTCTGGACAGTTAGTGATCAGATTAAAAAAGGAGCAGCTTTAAATGCTGTACAGATTGCTGAATATCTTGTAAAAGAGAACGCGATTTAAAAAACTCGTCATATAATAAAGGAGCCCGGTTATTAATTAACCGGGCTTTTTTTTAGACTTAAACCATTAACAATGTTTTCAGACAAAAAAAGCCCCGGAATGATTTTCACATTCCAGGGCTTCTTTTTGTTTTCTAACCGGTCTGATTACTTCTTAGCTCTGTTACCGTAGCGGTTCATGAACTTATCAACACGACCTGCTGTATCTACAAGTTTAGACTTACCTGTGTAGAAAGGGTGTGAAGATGAAGATATTTCTAACTTTACCAGTGGCAGGGTTTCTCCGTCTAATTCTATCGTTTCCTTTGTATTAATGCAGGAACGAGATACAAAAGTATCACCATTTGACATGTCTTTGAACACTACCGGGCGATAATTTGTTGGATGCAACTCTTTTTTCATAATCTTTATATCGTTAATTGTTTTATATACAAGTGGTAAGTTTGTAATGGCCTGCAAAAGTAGATAAAATCGCCGATATCCAAAATTATTTCCGATTATTTATGCAAAAAACTGAAAAAAAAAAGATTTTTCATTAAAAATCACTAACTTCGCGGCGCGATTCAATAGGACTAAAATTACTAACAAATTAGAGTATATAGATCATGGTAAACTACAAAGAATTAGGCCTTGTAAACTCGAAAGAGATTTTCAAAAAAGCCATTGAAGGAAAATATGCTGTTCCTGCTTTTAACTTCAACAATATGGAACAGATGCAGGCTATTATTCAGGCTGCAGTCGAAACCAAGTCTCCTGTTATCTTGCAGGTTTCAAGCGGAGCCCGCAAATATGCAAATCAGACTTTACTTCGCTTTATGGCACAGGGTGCTGTAGAATATGCAAAAGAACTGGGTATGGAAAAACCACAGATTGTATTGCACCTGGATCATGGTGATTCTTTTGAGCTATGCAAATCTTGTATTGACATGGGATTCTCATCAGTTATGATTGACGGATCACATTTTCCATATGAAGAAAATATTGCACTAACTAAAAAGGTTGTTGAGTATGCTCACGCTCACGACGTAACAGTTGAAGGTGAACTAGGTGTTCTTGCAGGTGTTGAAGATGAAGTATCAGCTGAACATCACACATATACAAGACCTGAAGAAGTTGTTGATTTCGTTACCCGCACAGGTGTTGACTCATTAGCAATATCTATAGGTACTTCACATGGTGCAAACAAATTTACACCAGATCAATGTACAAGAGATGCAAACGGTATTCTTATACCTCCACCTCTTCGTTTTGACATTCTTGAAGAAATCGAAAAACAAATTCCTGGTTTCCCTATCGTATTACACGGATCTTCTTCTGTTCCACAGGATATGGTTGCTACTATCAACCAGTACGGTGGTCAAATGAAAGATTCAATAGGTATTCCTGAAGAACAACTTCGCAAAGCTGCTTCTTCTGCAGTTTGTAAAGTTAACATCGACTCTGATGGTCGTATTGCAATGACAGCCGCTATCCGCGAGTTTTTTGCAAAAGAACCAACTAAATTCGATCCAAGACAATATCTGAGCCCTGCCAGAGAGTCTCTCAAAAAACTTTATATGCACAAAATTGTCAATGTGCTGGGCAGTAACGGTAAAGCATAATTGAATAAATAAATATAAACAGACTGTTTCTCAGTAAAAAGAAAAACAGTCTGTTTTGCTTTTTAAAAATCCTTATAGTTTTCAGGTTTCTTGCCGGAAAACGTGTTTTCTTTTTTAGTATTTATAGTATAACTAATTGACTGTATATGGATTACGCCTATTTTTTGGTGGTGCTTATAACAGGTATTGTTTTAGTTGCAGGTGGTTTAGGCCTGGCTATACTTATATCTCCCAGTTCGAACAACGATCAAAAACGCGAAGCTTACGAATCTGGTATTCCTACCAGAGGAACTTCATGGATGCAATTCAGAGTAGGTTACTACTTGTTTGCACTTTTGTATCTAATGTTTGATGTTGAAACAGTATTTCTGTTCCCCTGGTCAACAGTGGTTCGCAGTCTGGGTATTCCCGGTTTGATAAGCATCTTATTCTTTTTATTGATTTTAAGTCTGGGCTTAGCATATGCCTGGAAGAAAGGAGCTCTTAAATGGAAGTAAATAAGATTAAAATCAAAGGTATCAGGAACGAAGAGTTCAAGGATAATGAATATCTGGATAAGTATGTAGAAGAGCTGCGTGCCAATGGTGTTGGAGTTCTAACCGGTGTTTTGGATGATTTAATAAATTGGGGTCGTTCAAATTCTCTGTGGCCTTTGACCTTTGCAACCAGTTGTTGCGGTATCGAATTTATGTCTGTCGGAGCAGCACGTTATGATTTTGCAAGATTTGGTTTTGAAGTTACACGTAACAGTCCAAGACAAGCAGACGTAATAGTTGTTGCCGGAACCATAGTAAACAAAATGGCTCCTATCCTTAAGAGACTTTACGATCAGATGGCTGAGCCTAAATATGTTATTGCAATGGGTAGTTGTGCCATTTCAGGTGGACCATTCTGCAATTCATATCACGTTGTAAATGGAGTTGACAAAATAATACCTGTCGATGTTTTTGTACCTGGTTGTCCTCCGCGCCCTGAAGCATTATTATATGGTATGATGCAATTACAACGTAAGGTAAAACTTGAACGTTTTGCATTTAAGGAAAAGGTAAAGGAGAACAAATAACTTATGTTTAACTGATGGAAAAAATCAAAGAAATAATTCTTGCAAAAGTTCCAGATGCAAGAATAGAAGAAAATCACTATTTGACTGTCTCAGTCAATCCTGACAACCTCAGGCTACTGGCAAAGACACTAAGGTCTGAAGGTTTTGATTTCCTGATTCACCTTACAGGTGTTGACTATACCGATTCACTTGGTGTAGTTTATTTACTAAGCTCATC
>CAZFUO010000088.1:0-9030 GCA_964522065.1 uncultured Bacteroidales bacterium
TTAATAAGCTTAGACCCCTGAATGTTGAATTCCCAGCCTTTATTTTCCATACTACCGGTATTTTTGTAGTTCAAAGAAGTATAACCGGATGAAGATGGAATGCCACGACCAGCCATTAACAAGTCTGTAGTGTTATTATAATAAAGGTTAACATCACCATATACTTTGTCTTTAAACAATCCAAAGTCAAAACCAATGTTCCATTTTTCTACCTGTTCCCATTTTAAATTGCTCAATCTGATATTTGCAGGATAGATTGAGCCATCTCCATTGTATGAAGGGCCGGATGAGTATCTGCTAAAAAACAGATATTCACTACCTGGTTGATTTCCTACAATACCCCATGAAGGTCTTACTGAAAGCATGCTTATCCAGTCAAGTTTTTTCATAAACTCTTCATCAGAAATATTCCATCTCAATGAAACAGCAGGGAAGAATCCCCAACGTCTGCTTGGGCCGAATTTGGTTGTTGCATCCAGACGACTTGTGAAGTCAACAATATATTTTCCCTTATATGCATAGTGAGCAGAACTGGTAAAATACATACTTCTCCATTCATTTACTCCGGTAGAAAAGCTATTTATTGTACCAGGTATAGTTGTTGATGCAATATTTGGAAGACCATATGAGCCATTTGACTGGCTATTAGATTTGCCATTTGTAAACTGACCCCTAACCATCATCATGAATGAATTATCTTTATTTTCAAAGACAGGAATAAAAGTCATTGTGTGAGTTTGTGTTACACCTTGATTTTTATTTGCAGAATTGCTTTTGTTGTTACTGTTTGTTGCAGACCATCCTGAAGTAATAAGACTTGATGGATAGAAAGAGTCACTATAACTGTTGAAAATATTAAAAGTTACTCTACCATCATAATTCAACTGGGTATCAGCCCCACTCATACCTAGAAGATTATACTTCATCTGAAATTCTGGAGAAATATTAATACTTGTAGAATTTTTGCTGGCCTGATAAGCTAAAGCGATTGGATTTACAATACCTCTCTGATCATCGAGCTCAGGTGATGAATTTGTTAACATGTGATAGTATTCACCTGTTGAATTACCATTTATATCCTGCTCATAAATTGAAAGGTTAGGCATTTTACGATATGCAAGTGAAAGTAAGTCTGAATAGTTCTGGTCATTATCGGTATATGTCATATTAAAGTTAGTACTAACTGTAATACGGTCAGATACAAAATAATCTAAAGCTACACGTGTTGTAAAACGATCAAGGCTCTGAGCAATAATTGATCCGATTTCCTTGTCATATCCTCCTGAAATTCTAAATTTAGCCTTATCTCCTCCACCTGAAAGTGACAGATTATGATTATGTCTTAAACCTATTTGTTTTACGGCAGAAACCCAGTCTGTATTATTGTTATACATTTCATATTCAGAAAAAGACGGATCATAATTGAGCTCAATAATATTTGAAGCAGCGTCATTCAATCTTGGATTGAAATACTCTTCTTTAAGCAACATGGTGTACATATCACCATTTAACATCTTCATACCACGAGGTTGATAGGTTCCGGATAATCTGTAAGAATAAGTTACTCTTGTTTTACCTCTGTTACCACGTTTAGTTTTAATTTCAATTACACCATTTGCACCCTGAGAACCCCAGATAGCAGTTGAAGCAGCATCTTTTAAAACTGTAATGCTTTCAATATCCTCAGGATTAACATTAAGCAACTGTGCAAATTTTTCATCATTAGCACTGTTAAAGTCGAAGTCATCTGCCTGATCTGATTGCCAAACGTTACCATCAACAACAATCAGAGGTTCTGATGTTCCGTTAATGGAAGCAGCACCACGCATTCTCATACTTGTTCCAGATCCAAGGTTACCTGAATTATATACTATATCAAGACCTGCAATTCTTCCTTGAAGGGCCTCATCTATAGTTGTAATACCCAAACCTTCAAATTCACTGGCATCAATCTTTTGGGTTGCTCCCGATAATTCTCTTTGTGGAATAGCCATACCGGAAGTCTGACTAGTTACAGTACTCTTAACTACAATTTCCTGTAACATAGTCGACTCTACCATGCGTATCTTATAGGTTTTTCCATTAATTGGAATAACCTGTGTTTTATAACCTACATAAGTAATCCTCAATTTGTTATCGGGATTCTTAATTACTAATGAAAACTCACCGTTAATATTTGCCTGTGTATAAGCAACAACACGATTTGTCGCATCAATTTCAACAACGTTAGCCATACTTAGAGGGCCCTGACTGTCAAAAACAGTACCACTTATTACTTCTCCGGCTTTCTGAGCAAACAAGGCTCCGGAAAACAGAAGCGTGAACATCAACAATAATATTGCTATTGAATTTCTCATCTTGTCAATATTTGGCTCTTATTACTTTTATTATTTAAATTGATTGTTGTCATACAACAAAGCACCATCTATTTGATGAACTACTATGTTTGCAGATGAAAATATCCTTCTTGCAGTTAACTTATCTGATGAATCAAATGTGAATTCTCTTGCAATAAGGTTCCTCAAATTGTCATTTGAAGTAACCTGACGTACATTTCCAAGTTTATCTGTTAATGTAATCTGGTTATTTCCTGCATTAATGCCCAGTGTGTAGAATACCTTAACAGCATTATTCATAACTGCGGTTTCGAAGTTACCTGTAACAGAGCCCTTATCAACAAAGACTGAATTATCCTGAATGTGATACTTTACAAAGTTTCTTATCATTTCTGCTTTCTTTTCTGAAGAAGCTGTGTCGGTTAAAGCCAAAGTTTCAACCTCTTCCCATGTAGGCAGTTTTCCACTTTCCTGTAAAGCTGTTATTGCCTGATTGGTAGGAACATAAACGGTATAGTGATATTTACTGAAGAATCCTATATTATACTGACTTGCAGTTGCATGGTTATTTTGCAGATTTGTCAACATTCCTGAACCTGTAAGTAGTTCAAGGAATTTGCTAAACTCTTCATGCTCTGCCAGGACATCATAAACAGATTTTCTAGTAGTCAAAATAGGTTCATCTTCAAGAATATAAGCCTTACCATTACCCTGATTATATATCTTGCTAACTTTTAAAGATTTTGAAAGGTCCATTTGCAAGCTACCTGATACTGTCATTCCTGATTCACCGGCACTTACATTTGAAACAGATAATGTTGTTCCACCTTTTGTTCTGTAATATTTGTTACCACTGGCCACGTTACCAATTACAGTGTGAGACTCCAAAACATCTTCCAATCTGTTTATTACCTGATCGTATGATGCCATTCCTACAGAGTCAATAATTGAATTTGTCTCTGTATCGTAATTCCATATAGAAGCTTTAACCTTATCGTTTTCAGCAATAGCGTCAGCATCATACCAGAATTTAAATAACTGAGTAGTAGATTTACCATATGATACAGGGTCAATGTAATATTTCAATGCACTATTCTTTGGAATAAAGAAGCTGTAATATGACTCTCTGGCATTCAAGTATGCATCATAATCTAATTGTTCAATTGCCCAATATGCAATATTCATAGTTTGGTCAACCAATGCTGGGAATGAAACTGATACATATGCTGTAGGGCTAAACACTTTGTTAGTAAGATAAACAGCACCATTACATCCAAGATATACACTATCGATATCATCTATAGTGATACCCATTGGATTTGTTGCATCATCAAGCACTGAAGCAAATTTACTTGGAACAGAGCTCTTGAATGAATTTAACATGTTGTTGTTAATCAACTTAGAAATAACATTATCCGGAACTTTTTCCCATGTTCCGTAATAATCTTTCAATATTCTTCCACTTCCGTTGTTCCAGTATTCGTTCATTGCAGCATTTGATGGTACAAGCATTACTCCCATATCCTGTTGTAATGCTTTTTCAGCAGCTGTTGAAACCGATGTATTCACGAAATAGGCACTCCATCCCGGATCAAATTTTAAGATGCCGTTTACAGCCTTGTTGTCAGGAGTAACAATAAGAGGATTGCCACCTTGTGATCTTTCAGAAAAATATCTTTTCTGATATACTGAGTCTACATTTGCATTAAAAATACGATTATACTCTAAAGTTGCGTTTGCGTTATAGTAGGGAGCGCAGTATCTCTCAAGTAGTTTACTATATTGAGTAGTAGTTTTTTTGGTTCTGATAATTTCCGCCATATTATTAAGCGGAACCATAACTTCAGCCATTTGATGAACAAATCCATTTGAACATTTAATATTCTGAGCTATAACAGGAATTCCGTTAATACTTGCATCTCCTGGTTTACGATTTGTTGTAAAATTCATCAGAAAATCGTAGTCCTCATTTGTTATCTTATTTGCACCTAACTGTTTTTCGATAAAGTGTATCATAGGAGTGTAAGACATATCTTTTAAGCATACGATACTTTTACCTGCTTTTTTAAATCTTGCCCAATACTTACCATCAGGCATTTCAGCCGGATGAATAATTGGAACTGAATCAAAAAGACTTAATGCAGTAAGCCTGCGCATACAGTCACCTTCAGTCGGGCCTTCTGAGCTGGATAAGATGTTGATCTGATATGAGTTGTTAATCATAACACCATACAACAACATTTTCTTCTGAGCCAGACTTAGATCTCCGTACTCACGTACACCCCATGGATTATTGCTGAAAAAGCGTTCGAATGCATCATCATCAGCAATAAAAAGAGTTTTACTACCTGTTTTTGACAAAACTTCCTTATAACCTAAATCTTCAATAAGTTTAGCCATAATAGTGAAATTACCATCATTGTTAAGATTGTCGTAAATGCTTGAACCTAACCATTCAGGAATTTCATCTTCAAGAGTGTACTCTTTACAACTTGAAATAAGAAAGACTGTCATAACCAACATAAAAGCAAGACGCAAATTGATCTTGCCCGGTTTGAACTTGTTTGTTCTCTTCATAGTATTATTATACATAATTAATTGTTTCACTTCTTCTTAATCGAATATTTGCTTTCAGGCGGACCTAAATATGAAGGCTTCAGGCCTCCGCAATCGACTACAATCTTTTGAATCACAATACCGGGTGCCAACGGCTCGATACTTAAGACATGAATATTGTCAGAAGTCTCTTTTATAGATAAGGTTGTAGTTTTTATATTAATTCTGTTTTTTTGCCAGTTTGAAATCTGCCATTCTGTAACTCCTCCATTCATGTTAACCTTTTCAGGAGCATTATCGTCGAAGTAAAGATTGTAATACATTCCCTCGTGACCATCGAAATTTAATGTAGTTGATAAGTACACACTTACTTTTACCTGAGTAAGTTTGGTATTTATTTTCATCTTGTATTCCAACTTACTTCCCTTTGGATCTCCTTTGGTAGGTAAAAGAGTAATTGCTGAAAGTGTTTTTCCAAAGTGAGGTATAACTTTCCATTGTGTGTCAGCAGTAGGGATACTTCTGAAAAAATGTTCAGCTTCAATCGAAACCACACTATCAGGACTTTCCACAAATAAACAGCCTTTTGTGTATTGGGAAGCTGCATCTGTTACAAAGAAACAGAGCAGTGCGTTTATCATTAGTATTTTTATAAGTTGTCTTTTCATCTTCAATTATTGCTGAACGTAAATAACCTTAGGCATAATATTGGTTCGTGGATCGTTCCAGCTGGTATATCCAATATGAACCTGATCCATCATATGATTCCATTTCCCACCGGCTATGGTCTTATTGTAATATTTCATAAGTTCAGCATCTTTATTAAACAGCTCTTTTACTTTATCTGCCCATGCGTTAGCACTAATGTCTTTTTTTGCTGCCAGCTTGTGATTCATCGCTACAGCATAATACATTTCATACAGATTTGCACAAGCCATTACAGGAAACCGCACCAGTTGATCATAGGCGTCTCTGTACTCAGCCGGCAAGTTATCAAATTGCTTCTGAGCGGCGGTTTCGAGATTCTTATAATCGTCAAGAACTATTTTGTATTCGTTATAATTATCCAGACTATATGTAGTCGCATTTAGTTGCTCAGGTGTAACTCTGGCATTGTATTTAGAATAGGTGTTTAGTATTCTTGCGGCCTCAGGAGCATTTTTTTCTCCAAATTGCTGAGCACAAAAGGCAACTGTATGATCAAAGAGGTTATCCGGATTGAATTTTTCAGGATTCCACGCCATATCCAACCAGAAAGTTATAGGGTACTCCATTGGCTTCAGGTCACCAACATTTACTATCCACATTCTGTCAACACCCCTTTCCCAGGCTAAATTCATTTGTTCCCAGACTTTTTGAATCTGTGTAACATTCATCCATTTACTATTTCTGGGGCCGCCAACATAATCAAAGTGATAATAAATACCCGAACCTCCCGATCTTGGTTTTGCATTTTGTGCAGGTAGCCTCCTTATATTACCCCAGTTGTCGTCAGCATATAGTAAGGTTACATCATCGGGAACAGTCATTCCTTTGTCGTAATAATCCTGAACTTCTTTATATAAAGCCCAAACCTGAGGTAAAGCGTCTTCACCCCTGCCTGTAACTTCAGCAATTATTTTTCTTTGTTCTTTTACAATATTTTCAAGCAATGCAATATTGGTGCCTTCGCTCATTGGTTCGTCACCATCTCCACGCATACCGACAGTAATAATATCTTCGGTGTTTTTCATCCTATTAACACCATCTTTCCAAAACTTTTTCAGAGCATCTGCATTTGTATTAAAATTCCAGGCTCCGCTACCATATCTGTGCCATTCTTTTTGAGCTCTCGAACATGGTTCGTGATGCGATGTTCCCATAATTATGCCCATTTCATCGGCTAAAGGACCGTTTAACAAGTCATCATCATAAAATGCATTATTCCACATTGCAGGCCACAGGAAATTACCTTTCAACCTTTGAAGCAGTTCGAAGACCTTTTCGTAGAACAGGTGATTGTAATTTCCGAAATTTTCTTTAGCCCATCCTGTAAGACATGGAGCCTCATCATTTAAAAATATACCTCTTAATCTTACAGAGGGTTCGCCATCTGTGAAAACTCCTTTTTTAATATAGATAGAGCTCTTTTTTGCTACAGGAACATCTGCCCAGTAATACCATGGAGATACACCTATTTGTTTAGATAGTTCATATATACCGTATATAGTTCCTCTCTTATCACTACCGGCAATAACTAATGCAGTCTGACCAGATTGAAGGGCATTTTTTACGACTGTAATTACGTATTTTTCTCTTTTACCTTTGAGATCTTCAGATTTGATATCACCATTAGAAATAAGAGACTCTATAAGTTTGCTATTACCCAATGTACCAATAATGACTTTCACATTATTATCGGCAGTTGTAACCAAACCCGGTTTGTTGCCAGTAACTTTTTCGAAGTCTGTAGTCAGGTTGTTAATTGCTCTGACCACACCTTTATAGTCGGTAGTATCAAATAAAATATTAAAGTTTGTCTGTTTTTTGTTAAATAATACCAATTCTCCTTTTTTTGTATCAACAAACAAAGGAGCAGAGAATATCTGAGAAGAAATAAATAAGAATGATATTACAAAAACGCATTTTGAACAAGCATTCAAAATTTGCGGTTTTTCAATTATAAGATTTTTTATTCTCATGGTATTTTAAGGTGATTATACTTCTTTTCAAAAAACACATCGCAAATGTAAAAACTAATACCTCATAGACTTTATAAACTAGATTCAAAAGCTTGCGATTATGAAACACAAGTAATATTTTTTCTATTAAAATTATAACTTAACCATCTTCAGAATAGCTGTATTTGCATTATTGCCTTTTAATATAATTCTACAGATATAAGTACCCTTAGTTAGTTTTGATGTATCAAAATCAAAATTATGAGAGCCACTTTGCTGTCTTCCTTTGAACAATGTTTCTATTTTTCTTCCCGACAAATCGAATACAGAAAGCTCTACATCACTATCTGATTTTAGATTATAAAAAATGGTTGTTCCATAACTGAAAGGGTTAGGGTAATTTGACAGATTTAAATCAGTGCTTTCTTCAAAAATATCATTCACAGACGTTGGCTCACCAGATGTTAACCAACCCGCATTTCTAAGCTGTTTTATAAATTCATTTGTTCTTTTAGGGAAATATTCCTCACGCATATACTTAGCCCTTGCATCATAATGAACCTCTTTTCTGTACAATTTACCTGTACTTGTATACTGATGAACGTCTTTTCTGTAATCACCCCATCTGGCTGCTTCGGCAAACAAAGCCACATCTACTTCTGCTGCAAGTTTATTCCAGGTTTCTAAAGCCACCTTAGAAGTTAATGCACCATCGCCATAACAGGTTGCCAAAATTCTTTCATCTACCTTCTTTTTGAAATTCTCATTTAACATAAGATTCTGGAAAATTCTGCTGGGACATCTTGCATTGTTTTCATTCAGAATATTTGTACCAAGGCTTTTTATAACATGCTCAGAGTCCCAACATAAAAATCTGAAACCGCTGCCCGGATTTACTCTGCTTCTGAAAGCAATCCAGTTGTGATGATCCCAATCACCGTTTGCGCCATAAAAATTGAGCAACATATAATCGATAAAATCATCCAAATCGAGCAAAGATCTGTCAAGTATTTGATTGTATATATCATTGTCGGCTGCCTTCGAGCTTAAATCAAGTAATAAATTCCAGGCATCAATAGTTCCATCACTGGCATGTATCCCCGAACCACTTTCATCTTCTTTGATAATATCATAATCATTTTTATCACCACCCAGATAATCAGCCAAATAATCATCATTAACCCTTTCATTTGGATTATAAAGTCCCCAATACATACCATTTATAAACAAATGAGCATATTGAGTATTAGTTGAAATATGACCCATTTTGCGCTTTGTCCTTTTTGCCCATGCATCTCTGGTATAGATTGCAATATTTCTCTCCCCTTCAGACATATGCAGCCATGTGTTACCGTAACCGGCTCTTAAAATAAATGAATTAATTTCTGTTGACTGATTTTCTCCAAACAGGGGATAAAATAACTTTGGAGCACCGTACTCACTTTTAAAACTCACACGTAAAGAATGTTTTGGTGATT
>CAZFUO010000089.1:0-8515 GCA_964522065.1 uncultured Bacteroidales bacterium
GGTTTCAACAACGAAGATGTTCAGGTAATCTTAAAGAAGGGTGAAAAGCCATATCAATTTTATGGATTCTCATCAAATGGTGTCTATTCAACCTCTAATGAAGCACAAAGTGCAAATCTGAAAACAGTTTACGGTGGTAAATACAAAGCAGGTGATGTGATTTTTGATGATAATTACAAAGACGGAGAAATAAACGAAAAAGATAAAGTGCTGCTTGGAAGTGCAAGTCCTGATTATTTCGGAAGTATTTATACTAAAATAAATTATTCAAACTGGAGCTTACAAGCAAATTTCCACTATTCTGTTGGCAATATGGCCTATAATGCAGTAAGAAGAAACCTCGAATCGATGAGTAGGTTTAATAATCAGTCTTCAGCTGTACAAAACCGTTGGCAATTAGAAGGCCAGCAAACCAATATTCCAAGAGCTGTTTATGGGGATCCTTCAGGTAATGCGGTGTTTTCTGATCGTTGGGTTGAAGATGCGTCATATTTAAAACTGGGTAGTCTGGTGCTAAGCTACAACATTGACAAAGGAATGCTTAAGCTTTTCCGCTCGGGAAAAATCTGGATAAGTGGACAAAATTTATTTACTCTGACAAACTATCTGGGGTCTGATCCGGAATTCGCTTATTCTTATGATGAAAGTATGCAAGGATTTGACTATGGTAAAATCTCTTTACCTGCTTCTGTAAACATAGGTGTTGAACTCAACTTCTAATTGAAAATGAAAAAATACAATAAAATACTGCTATTGCTTCTACTGGTGTCGGGAATGTTTTCATGTGAAGATATTTTTAATACAGACACAGACAATATTTTAAATACTGAAGATTACATCTCAAAAGATGATGAGATGTACAAAGGTTTTCTGGGAATACTGACAAAAATGCAACAGGCCGGTGATCATGCAATTTTTCTCACCGATACAAGAGGCGATTTTCTTCAGGTTACGGGTAATGCTCCATTAGCGTTAAAACAAATTTATAACTACGAGCCAACAGATGGTAACCCTTATGCTGATCCTTCCTGCTATTATGCAATAGTTATTGCATGCAATGATTATATAGCAAAAATGAGTCATTACAGAGAAAAAATGGGAGGTGAAATGGAGGAAATAACTTCTCAAAATTTTGATAAGCTTATAAGCAGCACTCTAAGGATAAAAGTTTGGGCATATCTTACAATAGGACGTATCTATGGAAAGGCTGTCTGGTTTGATGATGCTTTGGTTGAGCTTAAAGATCTTAAGGACACAAAGACCTTTACTCTGTGCGATATGAACGCGATTGTTCAAAAAGGATTGAATCTGCTTGACAATGGTATAAATCTTTCAGATGACAAAAATATACCTGCAACTCTCGAAATGGAGTGGGGAAAATGGATAAATGCTGAAAATCCTACAAATAATTATGATCACTGGAACTATCTGGTACCACCATGGCTTTTGTTAAGATGTGATTTATTATCATGGAGAGGTAGCGAATCTGATTTCTTATGGATAAGAGATAACATTCTTAATTTCCTTTTTACTGTTCACAATGATTATACCAAAACAAATGCAGGATGGTATTATGCATGCAATATACCTCTTATGACAGGTGGGGATAATATTTACAATTGCGAATATCACAAGATGTTTTATAATGAATTATACAATGCAAGTAATAAAACCAATTTATTCCAGGTAATTACAGGAATTATGTATGATTATGATAATGACCAGACTAACAGGATTGTTGAGTATTTCTGTAATCAATCATCAGGAAAGTATTTTTTAAGACCATCAACTTTTGCAATTAGTAAATATGCAGAGACTGACACCAGAGGTTTCGTACAGCGTAAAACTATGAATGTTGTTGCTGGTGATACCTGCTTTACAAAATACTATTACAACGATGGTAAATACCTGAGAACAAATATTGTGGAAATTCAGCCGGTTATACCTGTTTACAGGGGACATGACTTCCATTTTTTATTGGCAGAGGCGGAAAATCATTTAGGCAACTGGATGCAGTCTGAGGCTATTTTGAATATGGGTGTTACTAATAAGTTTGCTAACAAAAAACTACCTCTTGACTGGAACCAGAAGTACTATTCCTGGTTTGGAGATAATGGCGGGTATGGAGATGTAGGTATAGTTGGTTGTGTAAGAGGCAATATCCACAAACTACCGATGCCGGGAAGTCCTGGTTATAATATAACTGAAAACGAGAGAAGAAAGCTTTATGACCTTGCTATTCTTGACGAGGCTTTACTCGAGTACAACGGTGAAGGAAAGTCATATAGTATGATGGTGAAAATGGCTGAAAGATATAAAGATGCATCTATTGTAGCAGACAGAGTATGTCCGAAATACGAGTCAGGACTAAGAGATGCTGTTCGTAATTCTATAATGAATAAGGGTTACTGGGTTGACTGGGACCTGAAATTAGATAACTAATACCTACTTAAATATTAATCTAAAACTTTTGATTATGAAAAAACTTTATCTTTTATTGTTAGTTACGGTACTGTCTGTGACAACATCGTTTGCCAGAGTTGTAATCGTTGATACACCGGCAAATTTACCTACACTTTATTCGTCTGCAATGGACGGGGATACTTTGATGTTATATACAGGTGTATATACCACGACTCTGCAACTTCCTGCGGGAAAGGCTATTACAATTATGGCTGCAGATACCAGTAAGGCAGAGTATAAAGCAGAACTAAATTCAACTGCAGGAACTACTGTTGAAGGTGGCTCACTGGTATTTGATAATATTATCATTGATAGAGACAATGCCTATTTTATGGGATTAAATGCTGCTGGTAGATTTAAGTACCTTGCATTTAAAAACTGTGTGATTCGTGATATAACCCGTACATTTTTGAGAACTACTGTTCCTGATTCATCTGTTTTAAAGTCAGGTATTGATAAGTTTGAAATGTATAAATGTAAAATGTACAATTGCAATACTAACAACTGGAACATGATTTATCCACAGATTCCAATTAATATTGTTGATATTCAGCAATGTACATTTTATAAGAATGATGCTGTTGAAAGCCTTTTTGCTCCAAGAACCACCGGTGGTAAATCTTATTCGAGCGAAACTCTTACTTTCATTTTTAAGAATAATATAGTTTATCAGGGTGCACGTGATGCAAACAGAGCAATTTGCAATGCTGGAAACCAGTACGGAGAAGAATCTACCTTCACACTGGAAAATAATATTATAATTTGCCCTGAAGGGAAAACAGCAGGAGCATTAGTCAGAGCAGAGATTGGAATACTAAATATGAATAATAATCTTGTTCACAATTACGCTTATCCGTTAATTAATGTTACTCTTGCTGCAGACTCTGCCAACAATTATAATCTGGCAAAATTTGCTTTCACCTCTCCTTCTCAGGTGTTTCCTGATCCGACAAACGGAGAGTTTACAATGTATTCAGTATCTCCTCTTGCTACAGCAGCAAAAGACGGAGGCCCGTTGGGACCTCAGAGTTGGTTGAAAGAAGCTACAAATCTGCTTAATCTTACTGTTGGATATGCTCCTGGTTCTGACGAATTATTCGGTACAATTAGTGGCCCTTCAGGAAAAATTGAAGCAAATAAAGAGGTTACTCTTGTAGCAACACATAAATTCGGATACAGATTTGTAGCATGGAAAGATGCACAGGGTGCAACACTTTCTGAAAATGCATCTTATACTTTTGTACTTGATGCTGATAAATCTGTATATGCTTCATTCAAACAAATTAATACTTATAAACTTGCACTGACAGTAGATGGATTAGTTGGAAGAATCAATATATCAGTTGCAGGAAAAGACGGTGCTTATGAAATCTATGAAGAAGGTACAGAAGTAACTCTTTCAGCACAATCAAATCCAATATCAGAATTTTTATTCTGGGGTGATTTTGACAGTAGTCCTTCAAAGACAATTATAATGAATGCTGACATGAATATAACAGCTACATTTGCAACACGTTCATTTGTCTGTGGTTGGAATTTTGATACAAACAGAAACAATTTAAGTCAGGGTCGTCCTGCAGATTTTGTTGGTCAGTTTATTACAACAGAAAATGCACCTCTGCTAAATATGTATAGCTCTGCAGACCCTTCAACACCATATTTAGGATGGTGGAACCGAACACAAGATGACAGAACTTCTGCTACATTCTGGAAAGACAGAACCAGCCCTGATCAATATTACTATTGGGAATCAAAAATTTCAACTGTTGGATACAAAGAAATAAAAGTTCAATATGCTTTGAGAGGTTCTTATTATGGTAATGATGTTTGGAAGCTTATGTACTCTTTTAATGGTATTTCTTTTGAAGAAGCAGGAAAAGACACAATAACAACTTCTTCTTTTACCGAAAGAGTTCATACAGTACCTAACTCTGGTGACAAACAGGAGCTTTATCTTCGCTGGACACCGGATCCCACAAGTACAACACATGGTGATATCGTAAATGTTGACGGAACTTATCTTGCAGATCTTTATATCCTTGCAGATGCCAGTGGTACTGTTGGAGTGGAAGCTGCTAAATCTGAAAAGCCTGTTGCGCTTATTAACAATGGCATATTAACACTAAAAAATATTAAATCAATATCTTCTGCAAGCATTAAGAGTTTGGATGGCAGAACCGTTCGTTCTTTCAGGGCAGTTGATGGTATTTCTATTGATTGTACCTCATTAAAAGGTGTGTATATTTTACAAGTTTCAGATAAGGTTATTAAGGTTGCATTTTAAGGTTTAGTTCTTTTTTTAGTTGATTACGACGTCTTAGGTAAAAGCTTATTGCCTGAACCGAAGACGTCGTATATTTTTATGTAAATTATATTAAGATGAAAATACTCACATTGGTTTTCACATTTTTTTCTTTAAGTATATTACTTTCCGCTCAGATTCCTGCATTTCCGGGAGCTGAAGGTGGTGGTATGTACACAACAGGTGGCAGAAGAGGGGTGGTATATTTTGTTAATACATTAGATGATAACAATTCAGGAAACACAACAACAAGAGAAGGTTCCCTTCGTTGGTGCATTGGGCAAAGTTCGGTCAGAACTATAGTTTTTAAAGTAAGCGGAACCATTATGCTTAAAAGTGCGCTGAAAATAACAAACGGGAACCTGACAATTGCCGGACAAACGGCCCCGGGAGATGGTATTTGTTTAGGAAATTACCCTGTAGAGATTGCTGCAAGTAATGTTATTGTGAGATATTTGCGGTTTCGGATGGGTGATGATGCTGTGTTAAGCGGAGGTTCGGATGCCTTTGGAGGACGTTTTTTTAAGAATGTTATTATTGACCACTGCTCGATGAGCTGGAGCACAGATGAATGTGTATCTTTTTATAATTGTGACCATTTTACATTACAGTGGTGTCTCATTTCGGAGAGTCTGAGGTTGTCAACCCACGATAAAGGAGCACATGGTTATGGTGGTATATGGGGAGGTACAAATACTACTTTTCACCACAATCTAATGGCTCACCACGATAGCAGAACTCCTCGTTTCGGACCTGGTCAAAACATTGCGCCTCACATTGAAACCATTGATCACAGGAATAATGTTAACTACAACCACGGCAATACTTATGGTGGTGAAGGTATGAATATAAATATGGTAAACAACTACTTCAAGCCTGGCCCGGCTTCTAATACCGGAACCGCAAGAGGAAGAATTATCAGTTTTGATAAGGACAAAAATGTTGGCAGTATCCGTTATAATGTATGGGGACGACTTTTTGTTGAAGGCAATGTCGTAAATGACGGAAAAAATGATATTAATTGCATCAGGGCAACAAGCGATAACTGGGCGTATGGTGTATTTAATCAGTTTCATTCTTCATACGGAACTGTCTCAGCAGAAGATAAAGCATCTATTAAAATGCAAGTCCCGTTTAAAATATATGCATTAAGCGGAAGTACGAAAATAGAAAGTTCTGTAACAACACATACAGCAGAAAAAGCCTATGAAAAGGTACTTAATTATGCAGGTGCAAGCTTGCGCAGAGATACTCATGATACCAGAATTATAAATGAAACACGTACCGGAACCACAACATTCAAAGGCTTAAATCCTGCAAACAGCGGTATTTATCCAAAATCAGGTATTATTGATTCTCACAGAGATACAAAACCTTCAAATGCTGATGCAAACTGGACACCATGGCCAATTTTAAGCCAGGCAGATTTCCCGGCAGATGTTAACAGAGATGGTATTTCCGACGCGTGGCTGGCAGCAAACTATCCGGGAAAATTTTCAAATGATTTAAACGAAGAAGGATATACAATACTTGAAGTGTATCTGAATAGTCTGGTTGGTCATATTACAACAGATCAGTATGAAGGTGGAATAACATCTTTACCAGTTACAGGTAAAGATATAAAATCAGATATAACAGTTTTCGTCGATAGAAATGCAGGAGTTTTAAATGTGAATTCTGTAAGTTTGCTAAAAGCGGTTTCGGTGTATGATGCATCAGGCTTTAAAAAACTTTTCATGAAGTGTAATGATAGGAACTTAAAAATAAATGTTTTATCTTTCAGGTCATCTGTCTATTTTATAAAGGCAGAAAATGATAAAGGATTAGTTTCTAACATTAAAATTCTTATTTAAATGAAATCGGTAAAATATTCTTTTTTGCTTCTATTGTCTGTGTTAATGTTCAGCTCATGTGAAACTCTTGTTGCAGTACTGGGTCAGCTTCCGGCAGTAAATGCCGGAACAACGACAATTGATAATTCTGCAGGTCTTAAAGAGGCCTTAAGTGTAGGTATCACGAAGTCGGTACTTAACTTAAACAAAGAGAATGGATATTTTTCTGATGAAGCAATAAAAATACTTTTACCTGGTGAGGCTCAAATGTTGGTTAACAATCTGAAACTAATTCCCGGTGGAGAGGCATTGCTCGATCAGGCATTACTCAGGTTGAACAGGGCAGCAGAAGACGCTGCAACCGAAGCGTTACCAATCTTTTCGACTGCAATTAAAAATATCACATTTGCAGATGCGGCATCAATTTTATTTGGTGCCGACACTGCTGCAACCAGCTATTTAAGAGACAAAACTTATACTCAGCTTGTTTCGGCTTTCAGGCCAAAAATTAACAACTCTCTAAACAAGAATCTTGTAGGAGATATATCTGCCACAAAATCGTGGACTGATTTGACTTCAGCATACAATAAAGTAGCACAGTCAACAGGAGGTAGAATTGCCGGTCTTAAAACTATAAACACAGATCTTGCAGGCTATGTAACATCAAAGGCATTAGACGGATTGTTTCTTAAGGTTTCCGAAGAGGAAAAGCAGATAAGGAAAGACCCTGTTGCACGTGTTACAACCATATTAAAACAGGTGTTTGGTCAGCTTGATAAAAAATAAAATATCTATGCGTTTAAAACAAATTCTTTTGTGTGCAATTGCTTTACTGGGAATGAGCTTCAGTGTAAAAGCGGCAGATGTGTCAACATTGACATGGGGTCAGGTATGCTCGGGCCAAATGGGGTCTGCATGGTATGGCTCGGCTGAATCTCAGGTAATTGCTGACATTGTACTTAGTGTTCAAAAAACAAATGGCGGCTGGACAAAAAACGACCAGTTGCACAAACTAACTTCAACAGAATTAGCTAATCTAAAAGCCGATATCAATGGACGTTCCTGCCTGGACAACTATGCAACAACTCAAGAGATGCGGTTTCTGGCTAAAATATACCAGGGATGCAAGATTGAGAAATATCGCCTGGCCTTTGCCAAGGCACTGCAATTGATTTTTACCGCCGAGAAGACTAATGGAGGCTGGTCGCAATATTGGCCACTTTCCGGAAATGGAAGTTATCATGACTACATTACCTTCAATGACGACCTTATGACAAACGTAATGAAGATGTTGCGTGATATTCAGAGCAATACCGGTGATTTTAAAGATATTATTGATGAAACCACCCGCGAACGTTGCCTTGCATCTTTCAATAAAGGTCTTGAAGTTATTTTGAAATGCCAGATAGACGACAATGGTACAAAGGCTGCATGGTGTGCACAACACGACCCTGTAGACTTCCTGCCTACTGAAGGTCGCCCTCACGAACTGCCCTCAGTAAGCGGTAGTGAATCTGCTTCCCTGCTTTCATTTCTTATGACAATCCCTAACCCTTCACCCCAATTGCAACAGGCTATCACGGCAGCAGTTACCTGGCTCGACTCTCACAAAATTGAGGGAAAAGCCATAGAAGATTATACAAATTCAACCGGCGAATCAGACCGTCGTATAGTTGACAGAGCCGGCAGTGCTATCTGGGGTAGATTTATTCAATTAGGAGGTGCGAAAGGCAAGCAGGCTTATGACAAGTTTTTCAACAAACTACAAAGTAGTAACAAAAGCCGTAGTTACACCTATGGTGGAGTGGTTTACACGTATAAAGAATATGAAATCGCAACGACATCCTATCAGCCCGACAAAGCTTATCAGCCCATCTTTGCTATCTATTCTAATGATTACGCACATCTATTTTACCGT
>CAZFUO010000089.1:8525-8956 GCA_964522065.1 uncultured Bacteroidales bacterium
CCGTTGTCGACAGCAAAGGACTCCCCGTTGCAACTTCTCTAATGGCCGGCAACCGCAGGAGCTATCAGTACCTCGGCAGCTGGGGTCTGAATGTTATCAACGTTGAATACCCTGCATGGAAACAAAAGATTGATGCTCAAAATGAAGCCGGTAACTCTACGCTTTACGAGTTGTCTGCTGTATCTTACGAATCTAGCGAGGCAACAACCTATAAATTTAAAGACGGTTTTACAATATCAAATACAGCAGGTAAAGGTTATGCAACAGGAAGCTCAAATACAATAAAGTTTTCAGCAGGTGTAGAGTACACAATTGCTATACCTCAGGGTCTCTCTGTAGAAAAAATCGCCTTTTACGGTTACGACAATTATGATGTGGACGCATACATCAGTCAGATGAACGGTGTCACTTATGCACCTACAGAATATGTT
>CAZFUO010000090.1:0-2288 GCA_964522065.1 uncultured Bacteroidales bacterium
ATTCTCTTTCTTCATCGAATGAAAGAAAATTACTGACGATAAATCTGATTAGCATGGCTTTATTATTTTATATGCAAATGAAACGTTTTTTTCTCTTGTAACAAAATATTTATCCGTTTTGTTTGAATATTGTGATTAATTAAGAGATTAAATCGTTTTAATCAGCGGGTTTATTTCCCATCTCTCCTCACAACCACCGGATAACCGCGGTTTTCGGTTTCGGAGTGGGCGGGGCGGTAGATGTAGGGTGAGGTAGGGGAGATGAGGTTGTTTAGGTTGTCAACAAAGGCCTGGCTTTTCATGTAGGTAATGTCGTGTGAGGTGGATAGTTCGGGGAGGTTGTTGTTGCTGCAATTGGCAATGCCGTTACCCTGATTGTCGTATAGCCAGAAGCAGGCATATATGCCATTATATTTATACGTGGTTCCTGCAATACCGCCTTTGTATCTGCCTGAGGTAGGGGAGATTTCGTTTGCTGCACTGTATGAATATTTTACGGAATACGGGTGTCCTGCAATACCTCCTGCATAAAAGTATCCTTTGTTGCCCGAGGTGTAACTGTCTATTCGCGAAGTGTTTGTGCAATAGCTGATATCGCCTCCATCGCCACTAATGCCACCCACATAAAGGAATGCATCGCTGTAAATATCGCTGCTGCAAAACACGCCTCCTTCATTTGAGCATCCTTGTATGCCGGATGAGCCTGCATCACCTACAATGCCTCCGGCATAGATAATGTGAGTATAAGATTTTTCCAGGATTGCTGTTACGCTTCCTTTGTTGGAGCAATCATATATATGTGATGTGGATTTGGCAATTATTCCGCCGGCATAGACTTTTGCTCCTCTTGCGAAAATCTCAGCTTCATTGCTGCATGATTCTACCAGTGTTGCTGAGGTTGTTATACCTGCAGCCCTGGTATCAATGTATTCGCCGGTAATTACAAAGCTATAACCATCGGCAAAGACTTCTTTACCATAGTTCTGACAATTAAATGCTATGCCAACTGCTGTTATTCCTGCTGCAAAAGCTCTGTCTCTTCTTGCTTTTACTTTTACATTGCCATAATTTGTGCAATCATGGCACAAACCGCTTGATGTTATTCCTCCTGCTAATGCACTGCCATTTAAATTAGAAAATGAGCCAACTCCTTCAGAAAAAATGTTTCCGTAGTTATGGCATCTGCGTATTGTGCTGGTTCCTAATGCCAGACCACATACGCCACCTACATCAATATCACCATGACCGGTTATATCACAATAATTATTGCAGTCCTGAATATTTGAATTATTTGCAACACCAACTACTGCACCTACTGATCCTTCACTGTAAGCCTCGATTGAACTTTTTTTGATAGTGATCTTCATAATTTCCGATTGCTCGACCTCTCCGAAAAGTCCAAGGTAATCAACACCAATGCATGTATTATAATCTATAAGCAAACCTGATATTGTCCTGCCGTTGCCATTAAACTCCCCTGAAAAAACCTTACCAAATCTGCCAATAGGTTTCCATGGCAATCCGCTTAGGTCAATATCGTTTGTAAGTATATATTTGCCACCCTTAACATGATTTTCTGCCAGCCAGGCTAATTGTGCCGCATTATCAATACAAGTGAAACCGCTCTGATCTTTGCGGGTAGGGGCCTGTATGCTTCCATCCCATGCACTAACAGCCTTGGTAATATCGAGGCTAGCGGTTTTTATGTAACGTTTTCCTGAGTTGAATTTTTCGGGTATGCTGTCAATTTTTATGGGTATTGACAAATTTGAAGTCGTGATAACGTTGATAGTGAGGTCGTTTTCTGTTGTAAAGGGGTAAAAGACAAAGCGGACAGTGGTGGTTTTGTCGTTAGTAACTAATGGAGTATCAGTTACATTAACATTTATTCTGTTGTGGCTGACGGGATATACAGATTTTGTAAGCGTTCCTGATGCAAGATTAATTGTTGGAGTGCTTATAAGGTTTTTGCTCGTCATGCTTATACCTTTGATTCTGAATGTCTGGCCTTCTGATTTGACTCTCAACTCCATTACCGAACCCACTGCTTCCATTACGATATTTAGTTTGTTGTCAACGGGCGTGAAGCTATGTACACCTACAAATGCAAGTTTTTTGCTAACTGAGGTCCAGTCATTGCTTTTTACATTTTGCGTACTAAGGTCGGGCATGGGGACGTTTTCTTTGTATTTGGCCTGAGCGTAAGGATAAAATGCGTAATAAGATTTGTCTCTGGTTATATATCCAGAGAAAACAGCAAACTTTCCCTTGGTTTTGGCATCGGTGAT
>CAZFUO010000090.1:2388-8842 GCA_964522065.1 uncultured Bacteroidales bacterium
GAAAGATTTGATTGATTGATTGCAAATATGCCTAAGGTGTCGCCTTTTTCCCATTTAATTACCGGGATATCGTTTTCCTCGTCAATTGCAATGCGCTGACCAAAAGTGCTAATCTCTGTTGTGGCAGTCACGAAAATTAAGTCTGATTCGGTTATTTCAGGCAAATCATTTTCAGTACATGCTGATAGCAGTACGATAAGGCAATACAGCCAAATATGTTTTATTTCAGCTTTTCTCACCATATAACATCTTCTAAATCGGGAAGTTGGGTTTTTTGCTGCCTTATAAAAATTGTAATAAGACTGTTTTTTGAACTAAATACAACTGACGAGCTTCTTATTTCTGACAATGTGCTTGGTAATGCCTTGATTTTCACAATGCTGTTACCTGTGTTTGCCGACTCTGAAGTATAGCCTGTATCAGTGGAAGTTTTAATGCTTAACCAGTTGGCATTGGCTTTTACTGTCCACGGCCCGTTGCAGGAAAGTGTCAATTCGGTTTCGCCTCCTGTGTTGTAAAAGACTATGTCAGCCATCGAATTAAGGCTGATTTTAACAGGCGCACCCTTTCTGACTAACTCAAATCGTCTCTCTATATTTTCTGCTCTCAGCGAAACCACTGCAACATCATCTTCGATTGTTGTATTTGGTTTGACATTTGCCATTACCACTGCATTGCCTTTTCCCGATGTTGCAGATAATGTTAACCATTCGGCTGAGCTGGTAAGGCTCCAGTTAAGATTACTTTTGATTGTTAATGGGATTTCTCCTCCTGTGTTTGGTATACTCCAGCGGCCATCTCTGTCCCATGTCAGAAAGGCCTGATGACCGTTTCTGATTAGTTTTAATTCTTTTTCGAGTGAGGCAGCTTTAAACGTAAGAATAACTTCTTCGCTTTCAAATTGTTCGGTTTTGTCAATGTAAAGATTTAGATTTGATTGTCCTTTTGAACCGCTTGATTTGTCTGTTTTGGCCCAGCTTTTATTTGATTGTACTGTCCAGTTTGTATTGCATGATAGGTCGATATTAATGGTGTCACCACTTGCTTCGACCGATTTTGGTATAGTGTTGGTTATGTCTAAAACAGGAGTAAGCCCCGATCTGATTATTTTCAGTGTGTCTTTTGCAGTGCCCGAAATAAATATTGCTTCAATAACATCTTCGGTTATTTCTGTATTTTCATATACAGTTAAATTTATGCTTCCGTCTCCTTCTCCTGAATATGTGTCAAAAATTGCATCGTAGTTATTGCTTTCTACATACCAGCTTTTGCTACATTTTACATCAATCTGGTATGCGCCTCCCTCTGCATTTGCGTTAATAATGCTTGGAGATATAATTATGTCGTCGGGCAGTTCTTTCTCAGCACACGAAAATAAAAATCCACATGCAACAAAAATGGTTAAAGTAAAAACCAGTTTGCAATATTTGAGTTTTTCCTGGCTCATCTCTACGTACTAAAATACGTCTGATATGTTAAGGCAAATATAGTACTATTATTATACCATAACTAAAAAATGTCTTTATTTTTTTAGTTTTTTTTCTTATTTCACTTTGTTGAGGCTTACGGTGTTGTTAACGACCAGTTTGTTGGCGGTGATTTTGTAGCTATAGGTGGCGCGGGGCTGACCTAAGGGGATTAGGGTGTAGGTGTCTTCTGAGGCTAGTATCTGGCCTTTGTGATTAATTGAAATGTCTTGTCCACTGACTTTTCCTACGGCAGAGTAGGAGTAAGTGTTGTCTTTGTTTACTATAAATGTTGCCAGCATTGTTTTGTCGTTTGTGGTGTAGCCTTTCCAGGTACCGACAAGGTTGGCCGGAACGGACTTTGATGTAGCACCTGCAGTGGTAGAGGTGGTTGCAGAGCCTACAACTGTGGAGGTGGTTGATCCCTTAGAGTCGGTAGTGCCTACAGTGATGGCGGTAGATGAGGTTGCAGAGCCGGCAGTGGCTGGTTTTGCACCGGCGGCGTTTAGGGCTTTGGTGATGTTAGCTTTTATTGAGTTTGAGCCGTTGATGTAGTTGAGTGCGGTTTCGCCAACTCTGTTTACTGCGTTTACATCTGCACCGTTTTTAATAAGCAGTTCAACCAGTTTGACGTTGGCTGCCTGGCATGCCAGCATAAGTGCGGTTTCGCCGGAAGTGTTTTTGAGATTGATGTCTGCGCCTTTTTTTATCATAACGTCACAAAAATCAATGGCAGCTTTCCAGCCTTCGCTTGTGCCAAGTTTTGAGGCCAGCATAACTGCTGTCATGTTTTGATAATGTAGCACATTTGGGTCTGCACCCAGTTCTAACAACTTGTTTAGTGTATTGAGTCTGGCTTTTTTGTCGGCAGGACTAAATGAAGTCGCTAATTTGGCAAGTGGTCCGCCCCAGGGTGATCCCTTCGAAACCTCGTTTATATCGGCTCCACTCTTAACAAGCAATTCGATCATGTCTGTATGAAAGCCTGCAACGGCATAAGTTATTGCATTGAAGTATAATGTGTTGTAGCCTTTTAGGTTGGCTTTCTGGCTGATAAGATATTTTGCTGCATCCAGACTATTTCGCTGTGCAGCCATTTGAATTGCACTAATGCCTTGAGATGTAGTCTGATTTATTTTTGCACCAAGTCTCAACAAAAGCTTCAGACCCTCTACATTGTTATAAAACGCAGCAGTATTCAATGCGGGTTCGTCGCTGCTTGTGCCTGGTTTGCCGGGATAATTTACATCGACTTTATACTTTGTGATAAAATATTCAGCCCATTTTACATCGCCCGGCTTTATCATGGCCATATTTAAAGGCAAAAAACTCTCCGGAACCGGTCCGTACTTTTTTGCGCCATATTTCATGAGGATATCAAGTATTGCAAAGTTGTCGTGGTCTATTGTTTCAGGTATTAATCCTGGCAAAGTTTCACTCTGTTTTACATCTTCAACTTTAGCTCCACGTTTTAACATTGCCTCGACTGCCTCGGCGTGTTGTGCCTGAACTGCATTGCGGAGTGCTGTAAGGTTGTAGCCTCCAACGAAATTCACGTTCAGGTTTGGTCCTGCATTTTTCAGTATTGCCATGGTTACGGCTTTGGAGTCTTCGGTTTGACTACCAAAAGTTGATATCCAGAGTGCGGTTCCGCCGGTATTGTATGAGCTGTGATAATTTACATCAACTCCCATTTTAATCATTTTTACTACATTTTCGACTTTGGAATTCAGGCTGGCAGAGCTGATTAAGGCAATTAATGGTGTGGTAGCCCAGGTTTTGTCCAGGTCGGGCTCGGTTAAAGTTATTGCTTTTACATTGATTTTTGGCGATTCGAGTAATAGCTTTACGATGTTGTTATCGACTTTTAATCCGCCTCCGCAGGCTTTATTGAGTAAAGAGACTCCCTCGTAAACCTCATTGACATTTGCACCTGACTGTATCAGTGTTTTCAACAGATTAACATCTCCTTGCTCAACAGCAACAAAGGTTTGTGGTTTAACTTCTGCGGCATGGGCTGATGTTAAAAAGGAAAAAAGTGATACGAAAAGTATCACAGTGAAATGTTTGATGATTCTCATTAATTGTTTATTTCTTTTGGGATAAAAAAATCAAATTCTATGTTTTATATGTAAAATTGCTCAATATGCTGATTAGTATTTCTGCTTTACCGTTTTCTTTAATTTCTTTATATGCTCAAGTTCTTCTTTTACGTAAGTGTTTTCTGGATCTTTGGTGAGTATTAGTTTTATTATGTCTTCTGCTTCTTTAAATTGCTTTATTTCTATAAGGCAAAATATTTTTTTACGCATAAGAAACATAATAAGAGTCATTTCTTCCTCAGTTTTTGGGGTTTCTTCATCTTCTGTGAGATTGTCAAGTAGTTTATTAATAATAACTATCGATCTGACATCGTTTAGTGCAATAAGGCAATTGATATATTCAGACAGGAACTTTAATCCTCTTCTGCCATTGCTAAATGAGAATTCTAAATATTTTAAAGCTTTGTCGTACAAGCCTAATTCGTAGTAACAGTATCCTATAGAAAAAGAGCTGTCAACTAATGCCTGAAACTCTCTTACATTTATATCGTCATCCCACCATTTTTGTTGCCATCCTTTATATGCGTTTTTGTAAAACATAATAGCATCGAGATAGCGGTTTTCGAGCATTGCTCTTTTAGCAGTATAGTATTCTATATCTGCTTGTTTGCCATCTATTGCATCGAGAATGTCTATTTCGGCATCGTTTAACTCGTAAATCTTGTTATTTCTGTGTTTTTTTAAGGCCGATTTGTAAACTCTTAAATAGTCTTTGTTTATTTCTGCTACAGGCCTGTAATCTATTCCGAAGAGGATTGTGAGTACTTCTGCATTTGGATTTAATCCTTTTGCATGACGTTCGCGCATTGTATTTGGCAGACAAAAGGTGCCCTGAACATACATTACGTTATCTTTTACTCCTTCAGGGTTTTGTAAGTGAAGTATCAGTATTGAGTTTTTTTTGTAGAGTGATTTGTCTTTGTCAGACTCTGTATTTACTGCTGTTTTATATGCCAGAGTCAAAACCACCTGATTCTCAAGACCACTACAGCCCTTTGCCGTATTGCTTTCTTCTTTGTAATAGTGCTGTAAAAATTCAAAATTCCAGATGTTATCTTGTCCTTCAATGTTGGTTAATGTACCATTGTTTATGGTAAGTAAAGTCACTTCTTCTTTTCTGATTTCAAAAAGTGTGTTTATGACTTCTCCAAATTTAAGTTGTTGATTGTTACTTGTTCTGAACTTAGTATTTGGATCCTGATGTTTGAACTCAAATTCTCTTTTGTACCAGAAATTTTCTGAGTCAAATTTTGAACAGTCATTTATTCCTACTCCGGGTGTCCTTTTTCTTTTTACTTTTTTCTTGAATAGCATGCCAAACATTGTTCACGTTTTTTGTAGTTGGTATTAACTTTTAAGTGTGTTTTCCATATAAACGTTACAAATATCGTAAACTTTGCTGAAATATAAGCAAACAATGAATAAATAAATTTAAAAAATTAATATATTTTTTGCGTGAATTATTTTTCAAATTTCCATTCTTTACCACAATCAAAGCATTTGTTCGATCGTCTTAAGATGGGTATAATTGTGCCAAGTAGCAGGCTTGCTACTAACATAAAGTAGTCAGGTGACTTTGCTTTTCCGATATTTTCCGATTGGCAAAACGGGCATTGAGTTTTAATTGTACCTTTTTCCAGTTTGACTTTTTCGATAATTTGCGGTTTCTCATGTTTAATATAACCACCTTTTTCAAGTAGTTGTATTGCTCTTTCGAGGTCTTCGTTTTTTACCAGTATCTCAACTCCGCCAACTGCATTGGAATATAGGTTGTAAACCTGAGTAATCATTTCGTTTTTCATTATAGTCTCAATACCCTCAGATTGTAGGTAGCCTTGTACCATATGTGCTTCTGTTGGGAACATCATTGAAATAGCAACTGACCAGTTTTCCATGTTGATTAATTTAGAATATTCATTTAATAATTAAAACCAAAAGCCCATAGTGGAATAACATTTAGATATCCAAATTCAATATCATCTTTTACTATAAAAGAATTATTGTCTTTGTCTATCTGAGACTGTTGCTTGTTTTTACCACCTACTTCAAATGTATAATTATCAATTATAAAATCTGCTTTTTCAGACGATATTACATCATTTTTAAGCCTCATTTGATTAAAAAAGAAAGTTTCTCTAATATTTCCTGTATTAGATTTGTCACCACCAAGATTGAAAATAATATTAGTATTATCCAGATAAACTTTGTCTATCTTACCTAGACCACGAATGCCACCTGTATCATTTCTTAATTGTCCTATAAGGCCTGCTTTTTCCATATAAGAGAAATAATCATCTAAAGAATTTCGGCTAACTCCAACAATTTCTGATATTTTTGAAAAGTTAGGTTTAAAAGGTACACTTTCTGCAATAATTAAAAGTAATTTTTTCAATTTCCGGCTGGTTCCTACATTGAGGTTTGCAAATTGTGGAATGTCATTTTCAAGTGTTTGTACAATTATTTGGCCTAAACGTATATTTAATTCATTTTCAAGTCCGAAAGGATAATAACCTCTAACTAAATAATCATTAAAGAGTGGGAGAGGATGACTTATATCTGTAAGTTTAACTTCATTATTTATAATCTGTTCAAGGGTGTAAACTTCATTATCATAATTATGAAAAAGCTTTAGATATTCACGAAATGAAAGGCCTTGTAGTTTATAAATAATTGCACGTCTGCTTAAATCTGCAGAACCTTTAAGTATATCTAGTACTGATGATCCTGTGAAAACTACTTTTAAAGTTGGAAATGAATCGTAAATGTTTTTTAATTCCCGAGACCATTCTGAATATTTATGTATTTCATCAATAAATAAATACTCTCCTGATGATTTGTGGAAATTGTCAGCTAATGCATAAAGACTGTTCTCACTAAAATACATAT
>CAZFUO010000091.1:0-8830 GCA_964522065.1 uncultured Bacteroidales bacterium
GATCTAAATCTTTTAGAGAATTATGCTGGGGCTATTATTGTTGAAACTGATAGAAAAATTGATAATGCGATCTTATTAGGAAAAACAGTAACTAAAGATTATGTTATCAATGGTTTAAAGATGATATGATTCAATTTAAAGATGCCGGAACCGCAAGGCTGCCATTCGATCATCATGAACTTTGCGCAATGATAGCTCCAAGGGCTCTTTTGGTTTTTGGAAATCCTGATTATGAATGGCTGGCCGATCAGTCAGGTCATGTTTCTATTATAGCTGCCAGAGAAGTTTGGAAAGCATTTGGAATAGCTGACAGATGTGGTTACTCAATAAAAGGAGGGCATGGACACTGTATGCTGCCTGCTGAGCAACATCCGGAATTAGAAGCCTTTGTTGATAAGTTTTTACTTGGCATCAAAAGCATCAACACCAATGTTACAAAAAGTACATTCGAAAAGGTTGACCACTTAAAGTGGTTCGACTGGTGGGGAAAATAGACTTTATTTAGCTTTTAGTTCTTCTATTGTAATTAGATTATTTAGTATGGCATAAACTGTCAGCCCAGCTGAACTATGTATACTTAGCTTACGACTGATATTTCTTCTGTGAGTTATAACCGTGTGTACCGAAATAAATAATTCTTCAGCAATTTCCTTATTACTCAGTCCTCTGGCTACACCGCAAACAATTTCTTTTTCTCTGTCGCTTAAATCTTCAGATTCGCTTGCGCTTGAAGATTTATTTTTAGAAACGTTTTTTTCCATACTTGTAATTTTAGGAACAAGTATTCTGTCTTCAAGAAAAGAATGTATCCTTATCTCTTTGTCGCATTTTTTTAGATCGTTAAGAATATCTGCAAGTAAATGTACATCTCCCTGAGTGGGCAAGTATTTAACTATCAAATTTATAAGATCTTCAAGCTTTTCCTCAATATCGTTGTGTCTTACCTCAAAATCCTTAACAGAGTATCCTTCCTGTTCAATTCCTTCAACAAGATTTTGTGAATATGGAAAGAAGGTTAGATTCTCGTATTCCATATGCTCATGCACCTCTCTTTCGTATTCCTCAAAATATGTTATTATGGTTTCTTTTGTAGATACATTATTTAATGCGCGATTCAATTTTTCTCTTATAGAAGGCAACCTGTATTCTAAAAAGTAAGAATGAGATTTTCTTAAATATCCGAGTATAGTTTCCGGATTTAATTTACACAGACTATTCAGGTCGGGGTTTTCAGGATTATTATGAAACTGAATCATTGCTAAAAAGCTTTCAGTTGGAATGCCTGCTTTTTTACATACTTCATCAATACTCTTATCACCAAAACCAAGAGGAATTGAAAATTGGTTTAATACAAAAATTAAATCCATATTTTCCTGAAGCAGCTTATTCATTTTTGTTTCAGCTTTAACCTGACTTATCATAGTTCTATTTTTTTTCGTTTTTTAGTTTAGGGTAAACCAATGCAACCATCAAAAATGGCAGTAAAGTGCAAATCATGACGTAAATGAAAAAATGCTGGTAGCCAAGGCTTTCCTGTATTTTACCCGCAAACATACCCGGAATCATCATTCCAAGTGCCATAATACCTGTGCTCATTGCATAATGAGCGGTTTTGTGTTCACCTTTGCAAAACTGAATCATAAACAATGTATATGCAGTAAAACCAAAACCATAGCCAAGTTGTTCAATCGCTATCCCCGCATTAACAATCCAGAGACTTTCAGGCATTGCGTATGCAAAATATACATAAACCAAATTTGGAAGGCACAAACTTAAAACCATGGGCCAAATCCATTTTTTGAGTCCATCTTTAGCAATAGCTATACCTCCCAAAATGCCTCCAATAATTAAAGCAATTACTCCAACAACTCCATATATAGTACCAACCTCTGATGTACTTAGTCCAAGCCCACCAGCTTCACGTCCATCAAGCATAAATGGAGATGACAGCTTTAGCAACTGAGATTCTGAAAATCTGTACAACAGAAGAAACAAAATCGCAATAAGGCTGTTTTTTTTATTGAAATAAGTAGCAAACGTTAGTCCAAACTCTCTGAAAATATCTTTTACACTTTTATTTGAACGGATTATATCTTCACCTGGCTTTGGCAAAATAAACTTGTGATATATGCTGAAAGCTAAAAACATTATACCCATAATTAAAAATGTAACCATCCATGCAAAAGGAATATTTCCTATTCCGGTTGCAAAATCAGGTAATTTAATTTCTTCAAGTTTACCTGCAAGTATTATCAACAGCCCCTGACCACTTATCATTGCAAGCCTGTAAAATGTATTTCTGATACCAACAAAAAATGCCTGTTGTTTATCGTCAAGCCCCATCATATAAAAGCCATCAGCTGCGATATCATGAGTAGCAGAACTGAATGCCAATAGCCAGAAAAACATCATGCTAAGTTTAAACCAATGTGGAGTTGGTAATGAAAGAGCAACTGCAGCCAAACAGGCTCCTATGATAAATTGCATACAAACTATCCACCACCTCTTTGTTTTTATCAAATCGACAAACGGACTCCACAAAAATTTAATTGTCCAGGGTAGGTACAACCAACTTGAGTAAAAAGCTATGTCAGTATTAGACATGCCAAATCGCTTGAACATTATTAACGACACAGTCATTACTGCAACGTATGGAATGCCTTCAGCAAAGTAAAGTGTTGGTATCCATGCCCAGGGTCTGTTTTTAGTCATTTTTTTCTGTTTTTAAACTAATATATTTCTGTTACAAGGCTTTCTGGATAGTAATGGGAGAGAATTTTTTTATAATCATATCCATGTGTGCTCATTAATGCTGCACCAATCTGACATAATCCAACACCATGTCCCCAACCTGCACCTTTCAAAACAAATTCATTTAATTTCTTCTCTATAACAAAAGCAGAGCTGTACAGATGGCTTTCAGATAGAAATTTTCTGATTTCCAGCTCTTTTCCAATTATTAATGTCTTTTTTGTGCCGGTTATCTTAAGTTTTACAATCCGGCCTGATTTTCCTCTCTCAAGAGCTTCAAGATCAATAATTTCTCCAAAATCTATTCCTGATTTTCTATATATTAAATCAGATAATTCATGGCTGCCATATTTAACTGACCATCTGTAAAAATCAGTGGTTTCCTGATCATAGTTATTTAGTACCTGTTCGAGTATATTTTTATCTCTTGTGTTGCAAAATGCTTCAGGCTCATTGCTTATCCATTTTACAGCATTTTGTTCTAATCTCAAATCAACGAATTTTTCCTGACCGATATCATCACATTTTGCTCTTAAATATTGCAAATCATTATCTTCCCAGCAATACCTGAATTCCTCCATCATGCCACCGCAACATTTTGAAAATCTTGCATCACAAATATTGTCTTCAAACATCAAAACCTGTCCTTTAGTTTCGGCAATGGCTTTTTTTACCTGCGGAGTACCAGCTTTCGATTTTCCCTGATATCTCTGACAATGATCATCAGCACAAACATCAAAATTTGCATGATCTTCTCTGTCATACCATTTAATATGTTCATTCTCATTTTCTACGAAACCGCTAATACCTGAAGTCTTCTTACCTTTTTGCTCAATTTGAGACAGCAACCAGCTTCTGGAAATAACTGCATGTGCTTTGAGTAAAGATTCAGAAGCTTTAGCACTCATCTCTGAAGAAATTACACTCAATAAGTACGATTCTAGCGGTACAAGATTGATGGCAGTAATTAAATTATCTTCGATTATAAATTTTAATGAACCTTCAAAACTCTGTATTTCCTTTCTTTCCCAGTGAAATGACTTGCCGATAACAACATCCATTAATTCAAATCCGGATATCTTTTTTTCAAGCGGGATAAATGTCAACTCATCATAGAAATCGTTATTATATTCGATTTTTTCATTTGTAATTCTAACAATACCTGCACTTTCACAAACACATCTCTTTTCACCTATTATATAAGGTGTTTCAAATTTGAAACTAATTTCGCTGGCACTTACAATGCCAACCTGTAAAACAGGCTCTGACTTATATCTCATTTTTCAGGATTTCTTTTGTTATTAAGGAAATTGATCTGACATCAATGCGGCAAATTCCAATTTCGCTATATATACTTAAGATATCTTCTTTACTCACTTTCTCAAAATCCTCTTTTCTGCTGCAGATTACCAGTCCGCCCATTTCAACTGAAGCAGGACTAATAAGTAAATTATCATCATTATCAGAGTAATATCTCTCAGGTCTGTGTTTGGATCTTGGAAATATCGTCGTAATCCAGTATTGACCATCATATATGCACAGAACATTCATCATAGGTTCTCCTGTATCACTGGTACCTGATATTATATTCTCATACAGGATTTTATATACTAATGAATTAATAATTAAATCATTACTCTTTATTATCCATCCACATCTTTCACTTTCATCAAATTCAAAAAGTGAAACATTTTTGCTTGTAAAAACCTGGTATGAGTTTAAAATAATTGATTCAATATTTTCTGTAAAGGGTAATATGCCTTTATTACCAGCCTGAAAGTGCATATGGTCCGGAGCTGATGCTCCGCATTTTGGTCCGTTATAAAAAACAACACAATCATCAAAAACTTTTGCAATTTCAAGCATATCCATGAAGTTCTCTCCCAAATGTTGAGCCTCGTGGTAACCTGTAATTGTAAAATGTACAGGAAAAACCGGAAATGGATTAACTAGTATTGTGTATTTGTTTTTTAGTGTGTCTGTAATTAATTCCAACCCTTTTTGTTCCTGGGGTCTGTTTTTTTCACACAAAAAGCAAGGCCTCTCCTTTATAAATGTTGTAGATACATTTGCAGTGCTCGATGTAATTCTGCCAGGATTAAACTGAACCCTCAACAATTGATTATCGCAGTAAAATTCTTTTGTATTTATACCGGCAAGCTTCAGATAATTATCTGAAGCTAACTGCCAGGTATTAATTTGATTATAAAATAGATCTTTGTGTCCGGACATTTAATTAAAGTCTTGCAGTAAGAATTTTTTCAACCACTTCCCAGGTAATATTTTGGTTTTCACCAAGTACCCATCCTCTCTCTTTAATTCTCTCAGCTACCTTATGTACGGCTTCCATACCAAGACCATGATCAGAAAGTCTGGTTCCGGCACCCATACGTTTAAAGAAGTTATCAATTGCTTTTATTGTCGATTCAGCTCTCTTTTCACGACTGCCTTCTGAAATACCAAATACTCTTTCACCCATCTGAATTAGTTTGTCGGTTTTCTCTTTAATCAAAACCTCAAGTACACCTGGTAGTACAATTGATAGAGTAATAGCATGATCCAATCCGTAGAATGCAGTAAGCTCATGTCCGATCATATGCGTAGCCCAGTCTTCAGGAACACCCTGAGCTATCCAACCATTTAATCCCCATGTTGAGGCCCACATAAGATTTGCCCTAACCTCATAATTGTCAGGTGCCTTAAGTGCCTGTTCACCATTTTTAATCAGAACTTTCAAAATGCTTTCTGCAAAGTAATCCTGGAGAGCGCCACCTGCAGGATATGTCAAGTATTGTTCTGTAGTGTGAACAAAAGTGTCAATAACTCCATTGCAAATTTGCCTTGGAGGCAGTGTGAAAGTGGTTTCCGGATCAAGAACTGAAAATTTAGGAAATGCCAAATGACTTTTAAAAGATCTTTTATCACTGGTTTCTACCTTAGTAATAACCGAGTTAGCATTCATTTCCGTTCCAGTAGCCGGCAGAGTAAGTATAGTGCCAAAAGGAATTGCTTTTTCCGGGAACCTCGACTTGGAAAGAATTTCCCAAAGGTCGCCATCCATTTCGCTGGCCAAAGCAATAAATTTTGTTGCATCAATAACCGAACCACCACCGACAGCAAGAATAAAATCTATCTTTTCCTTTTTTACAATTTCTACTGCTTCAAGACAGGTTTCATATTCGGGGTTTGCACCAATTCCAGAAAATTCAAAGCAGGTTCTTCCTTTTAATGCTTCGATTACCTGATCGTAAACACCGTTTTTCTTGATGCTACCACCACCATATATAATAAGGATACGTGCATCTGTTGGAATTTCACCGGCAATCTGACCAATTGTGTTCTTGCCAAAAATGATTTTGACAGGATTAGCAAATGCAAAGTTTCTCATAATTGATTATTTTTTGAAGAATTAATATTTTGTCTTGCACTAATTTCTATGCTTCTTAGTTTGTCTTTATAAAAATTGTAACTGTTCAGTTTAACCTGATCTATTGATGCATCCGAATTGTCTTCCCATCTTCTGCACAAATATAGTACATCATAGATACGCCCGATTTTCCATTTTCTTGAAAATTGCAAACCAAGGGCATAATCTTCACCATAACTGGTGTTAGGAACTTTAATTTCTCTCAATAAATTGGTCCTGAATGCCCTGGGAGCACCTAATCCGTTTATTCTTAAAGCATTATTTCTGCCGTTCTCCTCAGTCCACTCTCTGTGGTCAATAATACCTGGTGGAATAGTTTCAAGGTTGAAGTTACACATTCTGTAGCTACCAACCAACATTGCACAATCTTGTTTATAAAATTCATCAACAATTCTTTGTATTGTATCAGGCGAACTGTAAACATCATCACTGTCAAGCTGAATAGCAAATTTTCCGCACAACTTGTTTTGAACGCCATAATTCCAACATCCACCAATACCTAGATTTGTGTTATCCGGAATTAAATGAACTATACGACTATCTGATTTAGCAGCACTTTTTATGATTTCCGTGGTTCCGTCGTTTGAATGATTATCAATAATGATAAGATTAAATTTAAAATCAGTTTTCTGTTCAAGTACCGAATTTATTGCATCAGATATAGTTTTTGCTCTGTTCTTAACAGGTATAATTACTGATGCTTCATATCCAAACGTGACTTCCTCTTTTACCGGACTTTCAAAATCAGGTGCCATCCATGCTCCAATTGTTTTTAGGTAGCTTGTAAATGTTTCCTCCATTTCCACCTGAACAGCTCTGTTTTTTGAGTCAACATAAGCAAACTGTTTTTCCTCATTACTTACTTTTTCAGTATCAACAACCGTATATATATATTCATTAAGGTGAAGAATATCATATTTTACCGAAACCGCAAGTCTCAAATCGTAAATTGCTGAATAAATTGTATGATCTGACAAGTTGTCTAAAACATCTTTAGCAGCAGCAGTCTTAATTAAAAGCAGTGGACCAAAATCAAAATCATCTCTGACACTTCCTTTTTGATAATCTATAACCGGGTGCGTTTTTTTTTCATTATTTATAATCTCATAAAAATCGGAATATACAATTCCCGCATTTGAATCTCTTGCAACCTGTACTAATCTGTCTAGTCCCAGATATCCCAACTCAGGTAAATTTGGCTTGCTATATAATATAAAGTAGTCCTCGTTTATTTCTTTAATGAGTGACTTCAACTCCTTTCCTGAAAAAATATTCACTCCGCTAACTGTAAAAAACTCCTCATTTTCAGCATTAGCACCTAATATTGAGGTATTAAATAGTTTGTATTTTTGCATTTATTCTTTTCAATTATTCATTCTTCTACAAAAATAAACTAATATCTCGAATTTCATTACCCGGAAATTTATCTTTGTAACAAACTATTAAAACTATGAACAATATTAAATATATCGGTTTTGATGCTGATGATACTCTATGGATTAACGGGGCCTATTTTAAAAAAGCCGAGGACGAATTTTGCCACATGCTTTCAGCATATTTACCAAAAGACGAAATATTGAGAGAGCTTTTTACTACAGAAATGAAAAACATGGACTTATTCGGATATGGAGCTATGGCATTTACTCTCTCTCTCATCGAAACCGCTATTAGAATATCCAATAATGATATCCCGGCCTCAGTTATTGGTGAAATTTATAATGCCGGAACCTCAATTCTAAAAAAACCGGTTGAATTATTACCGGGAGTGACGGAGGTGCTTCCTGAATTGTCCGAAAAATTCAAACTAATATTAATAACTAAAGGAGATTTACTGGATCAGGAAAGAAAACTGGATAAATCGGGACTAAGTCATTACTTTCATCATGTTGAAGTTTTGAGCGAAAAGAATGAAAAGAACTATAAAAGTTTGATCGAACTTCTGAATATTTCTCCTGAAGAGTTTATAATGGTAGGCAATTCTTTAAAATCAGACATCATTCCGGTACTAAAAATAGGAGCTAAAGCAATACATATTCCACAAAATGATGTTTGGCTGCATGAAAATTCATTAAAGCCTGCAGAAGAGTATTTCGAGATTTCATCCATGTTTTCCTTGATTGAGCTATTTAAGTGAAGTTTTGCCAAAAAAAATAACGTATTAAAAGCACTGTTGTTTAGGCTTTTGAAAAAAAAAGATGTTTTACAGCATATTTTTTTTGCTGAAATGTTTGGATGGTATTAAAAAAGCTTCTACTTTTGCATCCGCTTTTAGAGAGAAGCACATATCGAAAATGAACGATTGAAATTTTGCTGAAAACATTTAAGTTGAAGAATTTTTTTGAAATAAAATCAACTGAAATATTGTAGGTAATAAAATAATCATTATCTTTGTAACCCTTTCGCCCTTACAAATTCCGGGTCTGTTGAAGCCTCGGTTTTTTAATGAAGAAAGGCGCTTTTAGAAAGCAAAAAAAACGATCTTTGAGTTATTGAGATACAATTTAGTAGTACAAGAAAGAAATAAATGGGTAAAACCAAACCGTCAATAGATAAAGAGACGACCCTGGAGCTAAGGAAAAAAAAATAGAAAAAACTTTTACAACGAAGAGTTTGATCCTGGCTCAGGATGAACGCTAGCGATAGGCTTAACAC
>CAZFUO010000092.1:0-1015 GCA_964522065.1 uncultured Bacteroidales bacterium
TTGTAATCTATTATTGTAAGTTGATTGTCAGGAAAGCAAACAGCCATAAAGAAGTTGTATTCTTCATCACCTTTGTGATTTGGATTTTGTCTTGCTTTTTCAGCACCAACCAACGCAGCCGCTGCAGAACGATGGTGACCATCGGCTATATATAAGGAAGGCATTCCGGCGAAAATCTCAGTAATACGGTCTATATCGTTTTGATTGTCAATTAACCAGAAATGATGTCCAAAACCATCGGGTGCAACAAAATCATATTCAGCTTTACCTGATGTATATTTTGAGACAATCTTATCAAGTTCCTGATTAGCAGGATATGAGAAAAACACAGGTTCGATATTAGCATCATTTACTCTTACATGCTTCATTCTGTCTTCTTCTTTATCCCTACGGGTCAGTTCATGTTTTTTAATATTACCATTAAGATAATCATCAACATTTGCACACACAACCAAACCATATTGAGTTTTACCATTCATGGTCTGAGCATAAACATAGTAAAGTTCTCTTTCGTCCTGAACAAGCCATTTGTTATTTTGAAACTTATTGAAATTTTCAACAGCTTTCTGATAAACAACCTCTTCATGTTCATCCTGACCAACAGGAAAATCAATTTCAGGCTTAATTATATGATATAAAGACTTTTCATTATTTCCAGCCTCAGTTCTTGCTTCTTCAGAATTAAGAACATCATAAGGTCTCGAAGCGACCAATTCAACTAACTCAACAGGAGGACGAAGGCCTTTAAATGGTTTTACTTTTGCCATAATTATTTATTGACTCTGAAAGTCTCGTTACCGTTTTTAAGGAAATCAACTATTTGATGAGCAGCAGCTATACCTGCATTAATATTTGCTTCTGCTGTCTGAGCACCCATTTTCTTAGGTGTTGAAAAATATCTTTCAGGAAATTTCGCAACAAAAGTTGCATGAGCAGCAGGCATGATATCAGTTAAGTACCTTATATCTGATCTTTCTGTCATCAAATTAATTAAGCTAACTTCATCAATAACCTC
>CAZFUO010000092.1:1070-8830 GCA_964522065.1 uncultured Bacteroidales bacterium
AACTGCACCCTTTGGCATTTTACCAACCAAAGTAGCATTTATCATATTTTTTGTTTCAGGTGTAGCAGGAATATGAATAGATATCACATCGCAGGTTGAATATAAATTATCAACTGAACATGTTGGAATAACACCATCCTGTTCCATAACTTCTGCTCTGCAATATGCATCATAAGCATATACTTCCATTCCAAAGCCTTTAGCAATTCTGGCAACATTTCTGCCTACATTTCCATAAGCGTGAATACCCAGTTTTTTGCCCATAAGCTCGGTACCCGAAGTACCATTATACAAATTTCTTACACCAAAAACCATTAAACCTAATGCCAGTTCGGCAACGGCATTTGCATTCTGGCCCGGAGTATTCATTACGCATACACCTTTTTCTGTAGCAGCCTGCAAATCAACATTATCATAACCGGCACCGGCACGAACTACTATCTTCAGATTTTTAGCTGCCTCTAGTACCTCGGCATCAATTATATCACTTCTGATGATCACTGCGTTAGCATCTGAAATTGCATCCAAAAGTTGTTTTTTCTCAGTATATTTCTCAAGTAGAGCCAATTCGAAACCGGCATCCTCAATTACACTGCGAATACCATCAACCGCAACTTTTGCAAAAGGTTTATCTGTAGCTACTAATACTTTCATATTTAAATTCTTAGTGTGTTTGAGCAAATTCTTTCATACAATCAACAAGTGCCTGTACGCTTTCAATAGGCATAGCATTATATATTGAAGCACGGAAACCGCCAACAGATCTGTGTCCTTTTATTCCAACCATACCTTTTGATGATGCAAATTTGCTAAACTCTTCTTCAAAAGTCTCTTTACCATCATTCATAACGAAGCAAACATTCATAATAGAACGGTCTTCTTTACATGTAACATTACCTTTGAAGAAAGGATTTGAATCTATTTCATTGTAAAGCAATTCAGCTTTAGCTTTGTTTATTTTATAGATTTCACTTATACCACCGAGTTCCTTGTAGTATTTCAATGTCTGCAAAGCAGAGAAAATAGGCAATACAGGAGGAGTATTAAACATAGACTCTTTGTCAACATGAGTCTGATATTTAAGCATTGTTGGTATAGGACGTGTAACTTTACCTAATGCATCTTTTCTGACGATAACTAAAGTAACGCCTGCAGGAGCAAGATTTTTTTGGGCACCGGCAAAAATCATGATGTAATTAGAAAAATCAATTGGTCTTGAGAAAATATCAGAAGACATGTCTGCAATCATAGGAATGCCTACATTTAAATCTTTGTGTACTTCAGTTCCAAAAATTGTATTATTAGTACAATAATAGAAATAATCTGAATCTGAAGGTACTTCAAAATCTTTTGGAATGTAAGAATAGTTGTCTGCCTTAGAAGATGCTACAACATTTACTTCGCCAAAAAACTTAGCTTCTTTGATAGCGTTGTTTGCCCAGGTTCCTGTGTCCAGATAAGAGGCCTTCTTTTCAAGAAAGTTGTACGGAGCCATACAAAATTGCAGACTGGCACCACCACCTAAAAATATAACTTCAAACTCTTCCGGTACATTCAACAATTCTTTGACCATAGCGCGGGCTTCATCACAAACAGCAACAAATTCCTTGCCGCGATGTGATACTTCCATTAGTGAAAGACCTGTTCCTGCGAAATCTAAAACAGCTTCAGCTGTTTTTTTAATGGTGTACTCACTTAAAATGGAAGGGCCTGCGGAAAAATTATGTTTTTTCATAGATGTGAAAGTTGATATTTGAATTGTACTAAAACGCTGCGAAATTAGTAAATTAATTTTGTTCACACACATTATTTCTTTTGTTTTTTGCCTTACATTTGTAAAGCGTGATTCTGATTACCTGTAAATTTGCTAGTTATGATACAACCTCTTGCTGAAAGACTGCGACCAAAAAATCTCAATGAATATATAGGACAAAAGCATCTGGTTGGGCCCGGAGCTGTACTTGGAAAGATGATTGAATCTGGAAACATCTCATCTTTTATATTGTGGGGACCTCCCGGTGTAGGTAAAACAACGCTTGCGAAAATAATTGCAAACAATCTGGAAAGACCTTTTTACACACTGAGTGCAATAAACTCCGGAGTTAAAGATGTGAGGGAAGTCATTGATAAAGCCAAAAGTAACCCACTTTTCAATTTAAAGGTACCAATATTATTTATTGACGAAATACACAGATTCAGTAAATCTCAACAAGATTCTTTACTGGGAGCGGTAGAAAGTGGTGTAATAACACTTATTGGGGCTACAACAGAAAATCCATCTTTTGAAGTGATAAGTCCACTCCTATCAAGATGTCAGGTATATGTTTTACAATCGCTGGAAGTATCAGATCTTGATGAATTACTCGACAGAGCGTTAAACAACGATTCGGAAATAAAAAAACGAGATATAGAAGTAAAAGAGAAAACCGCACTATACAGATTTTCAGGAGGAGATGCCAGAAAACTACTTAATATTATTGAACTGGTTGTAAATTCATTTCAACCCGATGAAAAAATTATTATCAACGATAAAGTTGTAACTGAATGTTTGCAGGAAAACCCTCTTGCATACGATAAAAATGGTGAACTTCACTACGACATAATATCTGCATTTATAAAATCAATAAGAGGTAGCGACCCTGACGCAGCTGTCTATTGGCTGGCAAGAATGGTTGCAGGTGGAGAAGATCCGAAGTTTATTGCCAGAAGACTTGTTATACTGGCCTCTGAAGACATAGGACTTGCAAATCCAAACGCCCTGCTTCTTGCAAATGCATGCTTTGATACTGTTCATAAAATTGGATGGCCTGAAAGTCGTATCGCTCTTGCCGAAACCACTATTTACTTAGCATCCAGCCAGAAAAGCAATTCTGCATATGTAGCCATAGGAAATGCCTTAAAAACTGTAGAAGAAACCGGAAACCTGCCAGTACCGCTACATTTAAGAAATGCTCCTACCAAGCTTATGAAACAGCTTGATTATGGTAAGGAATATAAATATGCACACGACTATGAAAATAATTTTGTCGAGCAGGAATTTCTTCCATCAAAATTAAAATCCAAAAGATTCTGGACTCCGCAAAATAATGCAAGTGAAAACAAACTTAGAGAATTCTTAAGCAAACTCTGGAAAAACAAATTTTGACATTTTTTGTCGGTAAAAACGGCAATCAAACCACAATCATCATATGGAGAGGAAGTAATTTTCTACTATATTTGCCTGACTTAACATTACTAATTTTTAAAAACATGAAAGTGAAAAGAACATTTTTAGTCCTTGCAATCCTGACAATTTTTAGCGGTTTCGCAGTTAATGGTCAAAGCTTCCCTCAAAAAAGGGATATTCTCAAAACCATGGAACTTGCCAACGATTATTTCATGACAAAATATGCAGATAACACTGCGCCAAGTAACGTTGGCCGTTTAAGACCAAGTAATATCTGGACTAGAGCTGTATATTATGAAGGCTTAATGGCTTTACATCAGATTTCTCCGAAAGAAAAGTACTACGACTATGCTTTCAGCTGGGCAGATTTTCATAAATGGGGCTTTAGAGACGGTAACACAACAAGAAATGCAGATAATTACTGTGCATCTCAGACATACATTGACCTGTATAACATGTGTCCTGAACCTCACAAAATAAAGAATGCAAAAATAAATCTGGACATGCTTGTAAATACTCCACAAAACGATGACTGGACCTGGATAGATGCAATTCAAATGGGAATGCCTGTTTTTGCTCAAATGGGAGTATTAACAGGAGACAAAAGGTATTATGAAAAAGCATGGCAGATGTATGCACATACCAGAAATATTGAAGGTGGAAAAGGCTTATGGAATGCTGAAGATGGACTTTGGTGGAGAGATGCAGCTTTTTGCCCTCCGTATAAAGAACCAAACGGCGAGGATTGCTACTGGTCACGCGGAAACGGCTGGGTTTATGCAGCATTAGTAAGGTTTATGGATATTACTCCTTCGGACGAAGCACATCGTAAAGCATATATCAAAGATTTTCTTGCGATGTCAAAGGCTCTTAAATCATGCCAAAGAGAAGATGGTTACTGGAATGCAAGTTTGCATGATGCGAACAATTATGGAGGTAAAGAAACCACGGGCACATCACTTTTTGTTTACGGAATGGCATGGGGTATCAGAAAAGGCATACTATCTGAAAAAGAATACTTACCAATTATAGTAAAAGCATGGAATGCAATGGCAAAAGAATCTGTTCATCCTAATGGATTTTTAGGATACGTACAAGGTACAGGAAAAGAACCAAAAGACGGCCAACCTGTTACTTACACCAGTATGCCTGACTTTGAAGACTACGGGCTGGGGTGCTTCCTTTTGGCTGGAGCCGAAATGTATAAACTGAAATAAACTCTTATAAGAAAAGCACCTTTACAGGTGCTTTTCTTATTGTTGTAACTAAGGAAAGATTTTATAAAATCTATTCATTTTGTAAGCTTTATTGTTTTTGATGATTTTCCGTTATTATAAACTAATAAATAAATACCACTTTTTTGTTTTTCACAATACCAGGTCAAAATATTTCTGCCCTTAGTCAATTGAGACAAATTAAATTGATAAACCAAATTTCCTGTAATATTATAAATAGCAAATTTTTTTACTTCATCAGGATTGTTGCAGTACAATTCGATAGTTAGTTTATCTTTAATTGGATTAGGGTAAATAATAAGAGAATCACCCCCCAATTTCACATTATCAATATTAACCATCCTGGATTCATCCTGGCATTCATGACAAATCATATTTGTATCTTCTAAACAAAGAAAAGATGTATAAAGTGATAAAATCCTATTATTCAGGCTGCTGAATATCAACTCATTTATTATATCATTACTTTGTTGACCAGATTCTAATTCCTTAATATATTGCCCTGTCCATATCAATCTGGAAGTAGAATCATTTACATAAGCCTCATTTTCATTTATTTCTATTTCTTTTGAGAACAATTTATTATTGTATTCACCTGAAATCTGTATTTTAAAAGGAAAATCACCCTTAAACTTACCAACCTGAACAATAGGTTCACTGAAATATGTAATACTATTATACCCATTCATATTGTATCTGCTATGGCATAAACCAGATGACATACTGGTATAAAAATCAAATGAAGTAATAGCACCCCTTAAAAATTTAAATGAGCTGTTAATTACCTCAGATAAAACTAAACCATCCCTTACTCTATGATACGAACCTAAAGTAAGACGGGAAAGATTACTGTACAAATAGTCGTTACCATAATAATAACGGCTGTTTATATAGTAATATGGGAAACTAACAGATTGATAGTCTGATACATGAATCGGAATCTTTGGATTCATAATATCCATTAAGTCGTTAATAATCTTATTTGCTGTCTGATATTCGCCATATGCGTCAGAATTTGATAATAAAACTATTTTCCCGTCATTACCATTTTTCTTAATAAAATCGACTCCGTTACTGAGTAGTGGAAGTAAATTACTGTAAGTTGATAGCGGTTTTGTTAAACTGTTAAATGCTTTTTCTATATTTTCTTTAGATGCTGATATCCAATTCTCACTATATCTTGTAATTGTCAGATTTGAATAAATAAGATTAAATGAGTCTTTATCTGTCATATAATTTAGCATTTCAGTTTTTAATTCATTTAATAAGCTTGCTGTAGAAATTGTGGTATTAGTAATATCATAATCAATAAGTATGGCAGCTTTTGTCGATTTTATTGAATCAAGAAATACACTTGGCAATAATGCTAATTGATATACTCCTTCATTTTCTTTTTGAAATTTTGAAAAATATAAACCTTTTTTTGACGGATTATGATAACCGATTTTCAAATTGCCAGTATATTTAGAAGCATCAATAATCGCTCTTTTAAAGTTACCAAAAACCGAATCGGTTTCATTAGAAAACGTAATCAAATCATCATTGACAATTTGTGGATTAAACCAAACAGAGTCAGTAAATGCAAATACATTAAAATAACGATTTTTATTGGCTGAAGTGTTAATTAAAGCTATTGGTAAATCGGCAGCAACCAGACTATTATTCCACGTATTAGGCATCAAATATGTAATCTTTACTTTTCTGGTTTCATTTCCAACCATTGGGAAAACTCTTAATTCATACTGAGTGGAAGATATCTTGGATAATATTGACGGGTCTTTTCTTCTTTTTACAATACCTTCATAAATGGATGAAGCTGACCATTTATCGAGAATTTTTGCTTTTACTATATCATCACCAATCCAAAGCCATGAATCATGAACAATCGCACCCTTAGGCAATTCAAAATTAAACACAACTTCCAGAGTATCTTTTGCTTTATTGAGAGATGTACCCCTTGATGAAAATGTTAAATACAAGCCATATTCAAAATATAACCCACTAGGACGTACAGATAATGATGCCTCCTCTATCGTGCCATAATTTGTACTCCAGGAATTTTTTGGATCGCTTACTTTTAAGGAATTTACACTACTTAAATCCAATGTTACAAAAAGTAGTATAATACTACTCAATACAGAAATTTTCATATAAATACTTTTTTTAAATTAATTATAACCTTCAATAAAATCTCTGGTAGTAAAAACGTTCGAATAAAAATAATTCAAATCAACACACATATGAGTCATCATCCCACAAATAACAAGTCTGTCGACATCCAATGACTTTAGATATTCAAACAAAATAGTTTCACGAAAGCTGTTCGGATAATTCTTAATAACCACCTTTTCACCATTTAAAGGTCTGACTAAATCATGTATTTCAGCTCCATTTGTACCAGGAATAAAGAATGTAGCAGATGGTCTGTTTGACAAATGCTGAATATGGATAACAGGTAAACCTTTAGATCTAAATTCATCAAGTATAAATCGAGCATTATTTGCAGCGTCTATTGATCCTGTAAGTTCGTTTGCTCCATTTTCGAAATAATCGTTCTGAATATCTATCAGAATAAGCGCTGTTTTCATAGGTCTTGTTTTAAATCTTTTCTGAGGTAAATCATATCAATAAGCTGAATATCACCTTCAAACATAAGATGATCATAGTTGTCTGTAAAAAAATTCTCTACTCTGTGAGATATTTCGAAACCGCACCTTTCATAAAATGACAATATAGCCGGAGTTTCACCGGTGCCAACAAACATTCTTTTGTATGAATCTTTATAATAGCCTGAAATATAGTTAATTAATGCTCTTCCGTATCCTTTTCCCTGATATTTCTCATATGTTGCAATGTTTTTCAGTTCACAGTCTTCACTGTTAACCGCAACAACTACACAAACACTTTTCAGATCGTCATCAAATAAAGCAAACAAATCTCCGGATGGTAAATACTTATCAATCATATTTTCCTGCTCGTCTGCCAACAATAACAAGTCAATAAACTGTTTTTTGTTTTCTGAAATTTTTTCAATTCTCACTTTGATTTGGTATGTTTTTATTCATCAATTGATTTATCTTTTCCAATGTTTAAGAATTGCTTTCAGTTCTTTTTTAGTCAGATAAGTAACAGCTCCGTGTTTAGGGCTTTTGAAATTGGTCGTCTTCATTACACCCTCATTAAAGTGGCCTAAATTTTTGTAGGTAATAAAGTCTTCGGTTTCGCTAAAACCCATGTTACTTGGTCTTGCTCCATAAACATCATACATTAAGACATATAAATTTGTTCCTAAACGCTTGAACAGATTGGGTGCTTCTGTTGAAACCTTTTCAGGATCGATGCGTGCGGTTTCGACTTTA
>CAZFUO010000093.1:0-8820 GCA_964522065.1 uncultured Bacteroidales bacterium
AAATGATATACTGGTTAAACTATGTTAATTGGTTATTGTTTCGCAGGCTAAAGGTGTTTAAAATGCTGTGCTATTAAATAAATAGCCGGACTTTACTATGAGAGTTATCGTATATTTGTACATAAAGAAATACTTATGGATATTCTAAGCATACTAATAAATTTAAAAAATGATTAGGGAAGTAGAAGACAATGATATTGAGGTAATTTGCTCAATTTACAATTATTATATATTAAACACTACTGTAACCTTTGAAGAAGAGGTTGTTACGTCTGATGAGATGCGAAAAAGGATTCATGAAGTTACTAGTTATTTTCCATGGTTAGTCTATGAGGAGCATGGTCGAGTTATTGGGTATGCTTATGCTGGTAAATGGAGAGCGCGAGCTGCTTACAGACATTCTGCTGAACTGTCAATATATTTATCAAAAGACGAAAGGGGCAGAGGTATAGGAAGAAAGCTATATGAAAGATTGATTTATGAATTGAGTAAAACTGATTTGCATGCTGTAATAAATGGATTGACGTAGGGTACTGGGAGTTGATTTTATGACCATTCAACCTATTTTTAGAAGCTGTTTATTTAAGTTTGCCGATGAATGTAGTACATTTAAAGGATTTTTATTTAGCCAAATCAGGTAATTAAAAATAGCCAAATCAGGTAATGCTAAAGGTTTTATTGTATATTTGTAAATAAAACTTACAAAAGATTAATATGAAAAAGTATAAGAATAGAGTCGTAGATGCATTGTTGGATAGGAAGTTGGCAGGTAAAGGGGCTGTATTAATAGAAGGCCCTAAATGGTGTGGTAAGACAACCACGGCTGAACAACGAGCTAGAAGCATACTCTATGTGGACGACCCGGAGGAAAAAAAACAAAATTTACTGTTGGCTGAAATAAGACCTAAAGCATTACTTATAGGTGAAACTCCTAGATTGATAGACGAATGGCAACTTGCACCACAATTGTGGGATGCAATAAGATTTGAAGTAGATCATCGAGACGAATTTGGTCAGTTTATTTTAACTGGATCTTCTGTACCTGCTAATTCTTACGATATTCATCATTCAGGAACTGGAAGATATGCATGGTTGATGATGCGCCCTATGAGTCTTTTTGAGTCAGGAGAATCGAACGGTGAAATAAGTTTGGTAGAGCTATTCGATTCGCCTGAGCAAATTATATCTATGAATCCGCTGAATATTTATGACATAGCTTTCTTGATATGTCGTGGAGGATGGCCTCGATCTACAGATCTTAGCGGTGAAATTGCCCTCGATCAGGCAAAAGATTATTACGATGCTGTTACTAGATCAGATATTTCAATGGTTGATGGAGTGAGTAGAAGTCAAGAGCGAGTTAAGAGATTAATGCGATCTTATGCAAGGCATTTAGGGACATCTGTAAGTGTAGAAACTATTTCTGCAGATATGCATAAAAATGATATGGAATCTGCTGATATTAAGACTGTTTCATCTTATATTAATGCCCTGAAAAAAATATTCGTTATTGAAGATTCTGTGGCATGGAATCCCAGTTTGCGATCTAAAACTGCAATACGCACATCAGATACACATTACTATGTTGATCCATCCATAAGCGTTGCAGCGTTAGGTTTGGGCCCAAATGATTTAATTAATGATTTAAGTACAATGGGTTTTTTGTTTGAAAATCTTTGTATCCGTGATTTGCGTGTGTTTGCAGATGCGCTAGATGGCCAGGTCTATCACTTCAGAGATAAATACGGTTTGGAATGTGATGCAGTCATTCATCTTCGTAATGGTAGTTATGGACTAATAGAAATAAAATTAGGTGGTGAAAAATTGATTGAAGAAGGTGCCACAACACTTAAATCACTCAGTAAAAAAATTGATACAGACAAGATGAAAGCTCCATCTTTTTTAATGGTTATAACTGGTACAGGTAAAATGGCCTATCGTCGTGAAGATGGAGTTTATGTAGTTCCTATTGGATGTCTTAAAAATTAGAATTAATTTTTTATGATTTTATGCTACATTTGTGAAAAAGTGTAGCATAAAATGTCCAAAATAAAGAATCTTTACGTTTGTAGTAATTGTGGAGCTGATTCTCCAAAATGGGTTGGGAAATGTCCATCTTGTGGCGAATGGAATACTTATGTTGAAGAAATTGTACGTAGTGATAAATCTGCGATTAAGCCATCTTCTTCCGGTTTTCATGCTCCAAAATCAAAACCACGGCTATTGTCTGAAATAGAAATTGCCGACCAGCCCAGGCTGGATACAGGGGGAGTTGAATTGGACAGGGTTTTAGGAGGCGGAATAGTTCAGGGTTCGCTTATTTTAATCGGAGGTGAGCCTGGCATTGGAAAATCTACCTTGGTGCTACAGACAGTACTGAAAATGAATGGTAAAAAAGTGCTGTATGTTTCAGGTGAAGAGAGTGTCCAGCAGTTAAAGCTAAGGGCCGAAAGAATATCCGGATATAATGACAGTGCATGGTTTGTTAGTGAAACTTCGCTTGAGGAAATCTTTGTTCATGCTGCAAATTTAAAACCTGATTTATTGATTGTCGATTCGATTCAGACCATATCAACAGAATTGGCCGAATCTTCACCCGGAAGCGTTACTCAGGTTAGGGAGTCTGCTGCTGCATTATTGAGATTTGCCAAGGAGAGCAATACTCCTGTAATTTTGATAGGTCATATTAATAAAGAAGGAAATATAGCCGGCCCAAAGGTGCTGGAACATATTGTAGATACAGTCTTGTTATTTGAGGGTGATCAGCAGTTTATGTTCAGGATTTTAAGATCAATAAAAAACAGATTTGGAAGTACTTCAGAAATTGGGATATTTGAAATGAGGCAGGAAGGACTGCGTGAAGTGATAAATCCTTCTGAATATTTATTATCTCAAAACCATACGGGGTTGAGCGGTGTTTCTATTGCTGCAGCTGTTGAAGGTATAAGGCCATTTTTAATTGAAGTTCAGGGCCTGGTGAGCACTGCCGCTTATGGCACTCCTCAGAGGTCGGCTACGGGGTTTGATTTAAGAAGGTTAAATATGTTACTGGCTGTTCTTGAGAAAAGGGCAGGTTTTAAGCTTGGACAAAAAGATGTATTCCTGAATATTGCCGGTGGTATTAAGGTAAATGATACTGCGATAGATCTTGCTGTTATATGTTCAGTTTTATCTTCTAGTCTCGATATTGTAATTGATAAAGATATTTGTCTGGCCGGTGAGATTGGGCTGGTTGGTGAAATCAGACCGGTTAACAGAATAGAACAAAGGCTTATGGAAGCTCAAAAGCTTGGTTTTAAGAAGATATTGATACCTAAGCTTTCTTCAACAGGTATTAATCTTAAGAAATTTGATATTGAGGTTATTCAGGCCGGTAAAGTTGAAGAAGCTTTCAGGGTTTTATTTGCTTGATTTTTAATACATATGGTAAAAGAATTTGATATAAGGGTTTCGCCTGCTGTGGCTGCCAATGAAAGTCGGATTAAGGATTTTCTGATAAAAGATAAATCGCTAAGATCAGGCGAAATTTCCGGCATTAGGATTTTAAAAAAATCAATTGATGCCAGACAAAAAAATATTATAATTAACTTAAGAGTCAGGGTTTTTATTAATGAAAGTCCTGAGGAGTTGAGCTTTATACCTTTCGAATACAGAGATGTATCGGGAAAGAAGTCAGTTATAGTTGTAGGTGCAGGCCCTGCTGGTTTGTTTGCTGCTTTAAAATTGATTGAGCTTGGTATAAAGCCGGTTTTAATTGAAAGAGGTAAAAAGGTAAACGAAAGAAAAATTGATATAGCTCAGATTTCAAGGAAGCATGTTGTTGACGATGAGTCAAATTATAGTTTTGGAGAGGGTGGAGCCGGAGCTTTTTCGGATGGTAAACTTTATACCCGAAGCAAAAAAAGAGGTAGTGTTGATAAAATTTTACAGGTATTATGTCAGTTTGGTGCAAGCGAATCGATTTTGGTTGATGCTCATCCTCATATTGGTACTGATAAGTTGCCTGAGATTATCGCTAATATAAGAAACAAGATAATTGAATGTGGGGGTGAGGTATTTTTTCAAACCAGAATGGACGATATTTTGGTAAGTAAGAATGTTGTTTCAGGTATAAAAACATCCGCTGGACAGATTTTTGAAGGGCCGGTGATTTTGGCTACAGGACATTCTGCCAGGGATGTTTACAGATTGCTGCATGATAAGGGCATTAAAATTGAATCAAAGTCTTTGGCAATGGGTGTAAGGCTTGAACATCCCCAGACACTTATTGATACAATAATGTACCACAATCCCGCTGGCAGGGGAGAGTTTTTACCGGCTGCTGAATATAGTTTTGTAAGACAGGTAGATGGCAGAGGTGTTTATTCATTTTGTATGTGTCCCGGGGGATTTGTGGTTCCGGCAGCAAGCGGACAAAATCAGGTTGTAGTAAATGGTATGTCTCCTTCTAACAGAGGTTCGAAATGGGCTAACTCAGGTATGGTTGTTGAGATACATCCTGAAGATATTAACTCCGGAATGATTAATAAAATTGATGCTGATTTAAAGAACTTTGGTTTTCATACAAATAAATATGAGCATGGTGGTGTATTGAGTCTAATGAATTTTCAGGAAAAGCTTGAGAATCTGTGTTACTTTATGGGTGGAAGCAGCCAGACTTCGCCTGCTCAGAGGATGGGTGATTTTGTAAATAGTAAATTGTCTGCAAGCCTCCCGGTTTCGTCATATACTCCGGGAGTAAAGAGTTCTGCCTTACATGAGTGGTTGCCGGGTTTAATTTCAGGCAGATTACAAACAGGGTTTAAAATGTTTGATGGTATAAGCAGGGGATTTCTTACCAATGAAGCTTTATTACTTGGTGTCGAAACCAGAACCTCTTCGCCTGTAAGGATAATAAGAGACAACGAAACATTGGAACATATTGAAATAAAAGGTTTGTATCCGTGTGGTGAGGGAGCCGGATATGCCGGAGGCATAGTTAGTGCAGCTATTGACGGAGAACGTTGTGCAGAAATGCTTGGAAAAACAATGGAGTAAAAACTTAATGCTTTTACTCCATTGATTTTATTGGATTTAGTGATACTCTTGCCAACTCTTTATCTGAATGTCTGCCTCTTGCATATTACAGAATGCTTCGATAAATGCGCTAGCCAGTCTTGAGTTTGTAATAAGCGGAATATTGTGATCTATAGCACCTCTTCTTATTTTATATCCGTTGGTTAATTCACGTTTTGTGAGGTTTTTTGGGATATTTATAATAAGATCAAATTTGTGTGCAGATATCATATCAAGTATATTCTCACCTTCAGATACTTCGTCAGGCCATGCCACTTTGGTTGATTTTACTCCGTTTTCTTCAAAGAATTTCCAGGTGCCACTTGTTGCAAAAATCTTATATCCCTTTTCCTGCAGCAGTTTTGCGCTTTCCAGTATATCTACTTTTGATTTTACTGCACCAGAAGATATCATGATGCCTTTTTCGGGAGTTGGAATATTAAAACCTGTAGCAATCATTGCAGACAACAGGGCTTCGTTAAAGTCGTCACCTATACATCCCACTTCTCCTGTTGAGGCCATATCAACTCCCGATACAGGGTCAGCCTTATGTAATCTTGAGAATGAGAACTGAGATGCTTTTATACCTATATGGTCAATATCAAATACAGAACTGTCAGGTTTTACATATGGTGCGTCAAGCATTATTCTGGTTGCTGTCTCAATAAAGTTTCTTTTTAGTACTTTAGATACAAATGGGAAACTTCTGGATGCCCTCAGATTACATTCGATAACTTTTACCTCGTTATTTTTTGCAAGGAACTGAATATTAAATGGTCCGCTGATGTTTAGTTCTTTAGCTATTTTGTAGCTGATTTTTTTGATGCGACGTGCGGTTTCGAAATATATTTTTTGCACAGGGAATACAAGTGTTGCATCTCCTGAATGCACGCCTGCAAATTCGATGTGCTCAGATATAGCGTATTCAATAACTTCACCATTGTGAGCTACAGCATCAAATTCAATTTCCTTTGCATTCTGCAGGAACCGCGAAATTACAACAGGGTGCTCTTTTGAAACTTTTGCAGCCATCTCCAGAAATCCTTTAAGGTCTTCATCATCATAGCAAACATTCATAGCCGCACCAGATAGCACGTATGAAGGTCTTACAAGAACAGGATAACCTACTTTTTTAGTAAATTCGGTAACCTCTTCAAGGCTGGTCAACTCTTTCCACTCAGGTTGATCTATGCCCAACTGGTCGAGCATACTTGAAAACTTATGACGGTTTTCAGCTCTGTCAATTGACTGAGGATGTGTTCCAAGTACAGGTACAGACTGCCTGTGAAGCTTCATCGCCAGGTTGTTAGGAATTTGGCCACCCATAGAAACGATAACTCCCTTTGCCTGTTCGAGATCAATTATGTCAAGTACTCTTTCGAATGATAATTCATCAAAATAGAGTTTGTCGCACATATCATAGTCTGTAGATACGGTTTCGGGATTATAATTTATCATTATAGATTTAAATCCGAGTTTTCTGGCAGTCAGAACAGCATTTACAGAGCACCAGTCAAACTCTACAGAACTTCCGATACGATATGCACCTGACCCCAAAACTATTACTGATTTTTCATTTTTGTAATAAGGTATGTCGTGCTCGCTGCCATCGTAAGTCAGATAGAGATAATTAGTTAATTCAGGATTTTCTGATGCTATAGTATTTATCCTTTTTACAGACGGAAGTACGTTTTGTTTTTTTCTGTGGTTTCTCACTCTGAGCAACTCTTTTTCCATATTGCCTTCAGGATGTTCCACAAATCGTGCTATCTGGAAATCTGAAAATCCAAGTCTTTTTGCTTCTTTGATTACATCAGCAGGTAAGTCCTCAATTTTATTATATTTTTCGAGAACCAGGCTGTAATCGTATATGTTTTTCAATTTACCCAAAAACCATGGATCAATTTTTGTGAGATCATGAATTCTTTCAATTGTATAGCCCTCTGCAAAGGCATTTGCAATTGAGAACATTCTAAGGTCGGTTGGTTTTGATAATTCCTTATCTAAGTCGTCAAATTGCAAACCATCATTTCCTACGAAACCGTGCATGCCCTGACCTATCATTCTTAAACCCTTTTGTATGATTTCTTCGAATGATTTTCCAATAGACATGATTTCTCCCACAGATTTCATGGAAGAGCCGATTTCTCTGGATACGCCTGCGAACTTTGTTAAATCCCATCTTGGAATCTTGCAGATAATATAATCTAGTTGTGGAGCCAGATAAGCTGAATTTGGAGTTCCCATTTCGCCAATTTGGTCCAGTCCGTAGCCCAGTGCTAATTTTGCTGCCACAAATGCCAGGGGATAGCCCGTCGCTTTTGATGCAAGGGCAGAAGAGCGGCTCATTCTGGCATTTACCTCAATAACTCTGTAATCATCGGTTTCGGAGTTAAATGCATATTGTATATTACATTCTCCGACTATACCCAAGTGTCTGATGGTTTTGGTAGATAAGTTAACCAGCAAATCAATTTCTGATTGATCGAGTGAGCAGGTTGGTGCAACTACTATTGATTCACCAGTATGTATGCCAAGTGGATCGACATTTTCCATGTTGGCTACTGTAAAGCAATGGTCGTTTTTGTCTCTGATTACTTCAAATTCAATTTCTTTCCATCCCTTTAGTGACTCTTCGACCAGGATTTGAGGTGCAAATGAGAATGAGTTTTCGGCTAGTTTAACAAACTCTTCCATGTTTTCAGAAATACCGCTACCCATACCTCCAAGTACATATGCTGACCTGACCATAATAGGGAAACCAATTTCATTTGCAGCTTTTATAGCATCTTCCATGGTTTTAACAGCACGACTGTTTGGAGTCTTGATATCAGCTTCGGCAAGTTTTTTTACAAAGAGGTCTCTGTCTTCAGTGTACATGATTGCTTCTACAGATGTACCAAGTACCTTAACTCCATATTTTTGGAGTGTGCCGCTAAGGTAAAGTTCTGTTCCGCAGTTGAGTGATGTTTGCCCGCCAAATGCAAGCAGAATACCATCGGGTTTTTCTTTTTTAATGACTTCCTCTACAAAATAGGGAGTGATAGGCAAAAAGTAAACCGTATCTGCAATACCTTCAGAAGTTTGAATAGTTGCAATGTTTGGATTGATTAGCACTGATTTGATTCCTTCTTCTTTGAGGGCTTTAAGTGCTTGAGAACCAGAGTAATCAAACTCTCCGGCTTGCCCAATTTTTAGGGCGCCCGATCCCAGGACCAGGACTTTTTTAACGTCTGTCAGCATAAATTTGAGGTCAGATTAATTATTACAAAAACCGATGGCATTTTTTGGGTGCCATCGATTATATGTCGCATTTTTAATGCAGTGGAGATGGAGGGAGTCGAACCCTCGTCCAAACAGTGAACCAATATGCTTTCTACATGCTTATCTTCGCCTAAGTTTTCGTGAGAGAACCGGACCGAAGCCACCTATTCTCCCCTTATTCCGTTAAGTTTCGAAAATCACCCCGGACTTGTAATTTTCTATTCCCGATATTGCTGCACCACCGGTTCCCTTAAGCTTCAGGACGAGAGCTGGGGGTGATGTCACGTCCCCACCACTATGGCAGGGATTAAGCTAAGATCTACTGTACTTCGATCAAGCAGCGAGAGCGTAATTGTTTTCGCCAGTTATAATTTTGGAAATAGTATTAAAGTGCTTATCACCAATGCACTGCATGCTTACATACCTGTCCTGACCGCTGTCAAAGCCAGTCATCCCCGGTAAACTTTTATAAACTGGCTTCTACTTCATTGCTTCGTCGCG
>CAZFUO010000094.1:0-8807 GCA_964522065.1 uncultured Bacteroidales bacterium
AACTTGGTTCGACACATATATCAAACGTTCATATTCTGGCTAATCTCGAACCATTCAGATGGACATCGCCCGACTTTATTCAAAAGTCAGTTAAAGCCATGCACGAGGTACATGGAGCAAATGCATTACACCTTTACCCTCAGGCATCATACTGGGACTGGCCTTATACTGCAGATAACACTCCTGTAAGGCTAAAACAAATTGACAGAGATAAGCTTTGGTACGAAGCCTGGGCAAGATATGCCTGGAAAGTAAACAGAGACAGACAAAGTGAAATTAATTATTGGGTCAAACGATTTGACAATATCTTCGGAACCGCTGATAATGGAAAACATCTCCTTGAAGCATATGAAAGGATGGGTGAAATATCTCCCGATCTGGCAAGAAAATTTGCTATTACAGAAGGTAACAGACAAACTTTCCTTTTAGGTTCATTCATGAGTCAGATAATAAATCCTGAAAGATGGACTGTTTATAAAGAATTTCCTGCCTCCTGCGATCCGGACGGAGAAAGAATGGCAGAATATGTTATTAAGGAATGGAAAGGCGAAACTCATAATGAAAATAATCCTGTAAACATTGTACATAAATCTACAGCAAACGCTGATGCAGCAGTAAATGCAATAAATAAAGTTAAGCCCGCTAAAAATATCGAAGAGTTTAACAGACTGAAAAATGACATTTACAGCATGAATGCTTTTGCATATTTTATGTCATTCAAAGTTCAGGCAGCAGTATTAGCTATGAGATATGAGCACTCAAAAGATATTAACGATCTTACAAAATCGTACGATTTATTAAAAACCAGTGTAGATTATTACAGACAACTAGCTGATTTAACCAAAAATGCATACTTGTACGCCAACAGTATGCAAACCAGACAGAGGAAAATTCCAATAGGAGGAGATGATGCCAAAATGAAAACCTGGTCAGAGTTACTTCCACTTTACGAACAGGAGTTGCAAAATTTTGGTAAAAATATTGCCTCAATTAAATCTGCAGGAGCAAATGTTACAACCGCAAAACAGATTAAGCCACTGAAAAATGTAAATGTTGAAATTTTATCACCTCAGTCAAAACTGGTTTCGTTTAATGAAAGTCCAGATATTTTTTCAGATAGAAGTAGTCAGATAGTAAATATTGCAGACGAACTTAAAGATCTGAAAGGTTTCAGATTTACTTATGATAAGCAAAGAACAAATCCTACCGAAATCAGATTTAAATCGTCCAAACCTGTTACTGTTGTAGTTGGTTATTTCAGAAATCAACACGTGGACTATCTCTCAGCACCAAAACTGGAGACAGATGCAAGTGCAAACGATTATGGACAGGCTGATATTAAGATTGCAAATGCATTGGAAATAAAAGGTCAGCCATTAGTAAATATTCATACTTATACATTTGGTGCCGGAGAAAATGTATTGAAATTCAACAAAGGTCTTGTACTGGTTTTAGGTTTTACAGAAGCTGATAACAGTATTATAACAAGAGATGCAGGTCTTGGAGAAAAAAATAACATCGACTGGTTATTCTATTGATTAGTATTAACATTATATTTTCTGATAAGTGAAAAAAATAATTATATCTATTATAATTCTTGTGACAACAATGTCACTTTGGTCGGCTAACGAAGTTCCGCAATCGAGAATGCAACAGGTTTATGATGAAATTAAAACACCTGTAAAGTATGGAATGGTTGTGGCTCCGACCACAAATAATTATAAAATTGACTGCCCTACTGTATTCAGAGAGGGTAAGATGTGGTATATGACTTATCTGATTTATAATGGAAAGTCAGGACGTGACGGCAGAGGATATGAAACCTGGCTGGCAGAAAGCTCAGATTTACTCGAATGGAAAACCCTTGGCAGAGTTTTATCATTTAAAGAAGAAGGCTGGGACAACAATCAAAGAGGAGGTTATGTTTCATTAATTGATAATAAATGGGGTGGAAGTTATAAAGTAAAAAAGCATAAAGGAAAATACTGGATAACATATATAGGTGGTGATACACCCGGATACGAACTTGGAGTACTTAAAGTCGGTGTAGCTTATACTGACGGAAAAATAAGTGAAGCTCACGAGTGGAAAACCTTTAACAAACCTGCATTATCTCCACAGGATTCAGATAACGGATGGTGGGAAAGTTTAACGCAATATAAGAGCTCCGTTTTTGAAGATAAATCTAAAAGCCTTGGTAAGCCATTTGTAATGTTTTATAATGCAGGTGGTGTAAATCCTCAAACCAAAGTTAAAGGTGAAAGGGTTGGTATAGCTCTGTCTGATAATATGATTGACTGGACCAGATACAAAGGTAATCCGGTCATTAATCATGAGGGTGGAATTACGGGCGATGCTGTTATTCAGAAGATGGACGATCTTTATGTGCTGTTTTACTTTTCAGCATTCAGACCTGGTGTAAATCATAAAGCTTTTAACAGTTTTATGTGTTCTTACGACCTTATAAACTGGACAGACTGGAATGGAGAAAAGTTAATATACCCTTCAGAAAGCTATGATAATCAGTTTGCTCATAAATCGTGCGTTATTAAACACAATGGCATAGTCTATCATTTTTACTGTGCAGTTAACAAAGACGACCAAAGAGGTATAGCTCTTGCAACTTCAAAACCGCTTGGCATAAGCAAAGTAAGATTTCCCGAACCTGAAAGAACTGTTTTCAGAAGCGAAATTTCGCTAAATGAAGGTTGGAAAACCTGTCTTGAAGACTCAGTTTGGACAAATGTAAATATACCTCATAACTGGGATCAGTATTATGGACTCAGAAGACTTAAACACGGTAATTTACACGCTTCTGCATGGTATAAACGTGATTTCTTAAGTCCCGAAAACCTTAACGGAAAAAGAGCCTTTTTATACTTTGAAGGGGTAGGTTCGTATGCAACAGTATATCTTAATGGCTCAAAAGTTGGTTCTCATAAAGGAGGAAGAACAACTTTCACTATAGATGTTACAGATTATCTTAAAAAAGGCAGTGGTAATAGCCTGGTTGTAAGAGCTGAACATCCTTCTATGATAACCGATTTACCCTGGGTATGCGGAGGTTGTTCAAACGAATGGGGTTTTTCTGAGGGATCTCAGCCTTTGGGTATTTTCAGACCTGTAACACTGGTACTTACAGATGAAGTCAGAGTTGAACCCTTTGGTGTTCACCTTTGGAATGAAGAAGGTAGTATAAAAGAGAATAACACCGAAATTCAGGCAGTTACTACACTTAAAAATTACGGAAAGAACCCCCGTCAGATAGAGCTTGTTAGTAAGCTTGTAGATGAAGATAATGTACAGGTAGCCAGATCTGTTGATAAGCTGGAAATTCTTTCCGGCAAAACCGCAGAGATCAAGCAGGTTTTAACTATGGAGAAAAGGCCACAACTATGGTCGCCCTCATCACCATATTTATACACTCTTATAACAATGGTAAAGGAAGATGGCAAAGTTATTGACGAATACAAAACTCCATATGGTTTAAGAACAATTAGCTGGCCAATTTATAGAAATAACGGAGATAATAGATTTTTTATTAACTCCCAACCGCTTTTCATAAATGGCACTTGTGAATATGAGCATATGAATGGCAATACACACTCTTTTTCACATAAGCAGATTGAAGCAAGAATAGATCAGATTATTGCCGGAGGTTTTAATGCATTCAGAGATGCACACCAACCTCACAATCTTTTGTATAAAGATTTATTAGATAAAAAAGGTTTGTTGCAATGGACTCAGTTTTCAGCACACGTTTGGTATGATTCACCTGCCTTCAGGCAAAACTTTAAAGAATTACTCAGGGAATGGGTTATCGAGAGAAGAAACAGCCCTTCAATTGTAATGTGGGGATTACAAAATGAAAGCAGCATACCTGCAGATTTTGCCAAAGAATGTGTTGAACTTATCAGAGAACTCGACCCGACAACTTCACGCGAAAGACTGGTTACAACATGCAATGGAGGAGAGGGTACAGACTGGAATGTTATTCAAAACTGGTCTGGTACATACAATACAGGTATTCCCGAGAAATACGACGAAGAACTTTCAAAAGATTTGCTAAACGGGGAGTACGGGGCCTGGAGGAGCATAGATCTTCATACAGAGGGCGGTTTCAAAATGAAAGGGCCTTTGAGTGAAGACAGAATGAATCACCTGCTTGAACAAAAGATAAGACTGGCCGAAAAGGTAAGTGACAGAGTTTGCGGACAATTCCAGTGGATTTTCAGCTCACATGACAATCCGGGAAGACTGCATTTTGAAGAAGGTTACAGAGAATTAGACAGGGTTGGACCATTTAATTATAAAGGTTTGCTTACATCATGGGGAGAACCGCTTGATTCATATTATATGTACAGAAGTAATTATGCGCCTGCCTCAACAAGCCCTATGGTTTATATTGTTTCTCATACATGGCCCGACAGGTGGACGGAACCAGGTTTGAAAGACACATTAATTGTATATTCAAACTGCGACTCTGTACAGTTATATAATGATGTGAATTCCTTACCACTTGGTATAAGGAAAAATCAGGGCAGAGGTACCCACTTTCAATGGGATGATGTTGAAATAAAATATAACGTTTTGCATGCTGTCGGTTATGTAAACGGAATTCCTGTTGTAAATGATTTAATTATTTTAAATCATTTACCTGAATCACCCGGTTTTGATAAAATATATTCAACAGCTCTGTACAATGAACACATAAATTTCAAACCAGTAAGCACAAAGGGAGAAAAAGGCTATAATTATTTGTACAGAATTAATTGTGGCGGAAATGAATATAAGGACGTAAATGGTCAAACATGGGTATCAGATAAGTATCTTAAAAAATCTGATACAAAAACATGGGGGTCAACATCATGGGCTTCAAGGTTTGAAGGTTTGCATCCGGTGTTGGGAAGTCAGAGGCAAACTTACGATCCGATAACAGGTACAAAAGACTGGAAGCTGTTTCAAACCTTCAGATACGGAGCAAAAGAGCTTAAGTATAATTTTCCTGTAGAACCAGGAGAATATCTTGTGGAGTTTTACTTTGCAGAACCCTGGTACGGAACCGGTGGCGGGCTGACTTGTGACAACTGGAGAAAGTTTGATGTTGCCATAAATGGTAATATAGTTATAAACGACCTTGATATCTGGAGAGAGGCCGGGCATGATGGTGCTCTTAAGAAGACAGTAAAAATAAGTACAAACAAAGATATTCTTGAGATCTCTTTTCCTGAGATAGTTTCAGGGCAGGCCATAATTTCAGCTATAGCAATTGCATCAAAAAATAAAACTTTAAAACCTGCGCCATCACCTCAGGAAGACCTGGCTTTTATTTCAGACTCTAAATCGGTGATAAAAAACTGGCTAAATACTGGTGAAAAGCTGTTCTTAAATACTGATATAAGTTTCAGTAAACTTCCTCCAATGTTATATGGAGCTGACTTTATTTGTTCAGATATTACTTCAGGTCAGAAAAAATATTCAATTAAGGCACAAAATGACATAGTTCTATATCTTGCCAGCCCTGATATGACTAAACCTTCAGACTTTGCAGATACTACACTTTTTGCAATCAGCAATAAATCTGAAAAGTACGCACTCTACAGTAAACATGTCAAAAAAGGTGAAAGTATTGATGTGTCAATTTCAGGAAGCTCTGTACTAATTTCAATACCCTACATAAAAGAAATTGTAGAGGTTAATGAAAGACCAGACGTAAGAATAGAAGCAGAAGCCGCAAAACTTGAAGGCCCGGTAACTAAAGGTAAAGTGTTTAAAGATAAAGACTGTATAGCTATAGAGCAGTCAGGAAAAGTGGCAGTAGAGTTTCCTGTAAGCCCCGGACTTGCCAATGTTTATATGATGAGATTCAGATATATAAATCTTTCAGACAAAACCTTGCCAATAAAAATTAAACTGATTTCTGAAGATGGTAAAATACTTAGAGATGACATTATGTTATTTCCACCTTTCTCAGAAAAATGGAGGGTTTTAAGTACAACTACAGATGTATTTATAAATGCAGGTAACTACAGAGTCCGTTTGGAATCTGAAGATGCAAAAGGATTATGGTTAGATTCAATGGATTTTCAATAAAAAACTATGAAGTATAAGATTCTGTTTTTATTTATAATATTATTTGCGAGTTTAACATCTTCTATGGCTGAAGCAGGTTGGAATGATGCTATACTCGAATGGGAATCGGTTTCGGTAAATGAAATTAATCGTGAACCTGCCAGATCTTCATTTATTCCGACAGGTGATTACAACAGATACATTTCTTTAAACGGAAGTTGGAAGTTTAACTGGGTACCAGTACCCGAACAAAAGCAATCAGACTTTTTTGAATTAGATTTCGATGATAAATCGTGGGATAAAGTAAATGTTCCATTCAACTGGGAAATGAAAGGCTATGGTACACCTGTTTATGCAAGTGCAGGCTTTATTTTTAAAATAGATCCTCCAAAAGTAACAACTACACCCGATGAAAAATTTACCACTTTCAAAGAAAGAAATCCTGTTGGTTCATACAGGAAATGGGTGGAAATTCCTTTTGAATGGCAGTCAGGCCAGACTTTTATCCGCTTTGAAGGAGTCAGCTCTGCTTTTTATATATGGGTTAACGGTATCAGGGTAGGGTATAGTGAGGGAAGTATGGAACCCGCTGAATTCAATATTACCAAATATCTTAAAAAAGAGAAAAACCTGATAGCAGTAGAAGTTTATAAATTCTCAGACGGCAGCTACCTTGAAGATCAGGATATGTGGCGACTGAGTGGTATTTACCGCGACGTATATCTTTATAATACTAAAGCTGTAAGAATAAGAGATTTTGCAATAAGAACCCTACCTTTAAATAACTATCGTGATTTCAGACTTGAAATTAAACCGGAACTCGAATCAACTCTTTCGGAAGATATTGAAGGCTGGAATATTGAGGCAATATTGTTAGATGCCACAGGAAAACAGACTGGCAAAATAATGTTGCAGGATGCGGTTCCTGTATTAAATAAAAGCCTGAAATCTTCAGTGCTAAATCAACGTACTCCACAAAGAGGAAGGGCTGCTTTTGCATGGATGGAACAAGTATTTGAGAGTCCTTTAAAGTGGACTGCCGAAACTCCTCATCTTTACAAACTCGTTATCAATCTCAAAGACAATAATAACAAAATCGTCGAAACCGTAACCAGTATGGTTGGTTTCAGATCTGTTGAGGTAAAAAATGGACAGTTACTTGTAAATGGGAATCCGGTTAGATTAAGAGGTGTAAACAGGCACGAGTTTGATCCCGATCACGGGCATGTAATGTCAGAAGAATTGATGATTAAAGATATTGTCCTTATGAAGAAGGCAAATATAAATGCAGTAAGATGCGCACATTATCCAAATACGCCTATGTGGTATGATTTGTGTGATAAGTACGGTTTGTATTTGATAGATGAGGCAAATATTGAGGAACATGGGCTGAGAGGAAAACTGGCTTCCGACCCACATTGGGCCGGTTCATTTTTAGACCGGGCTGTAAGGATGGCTGTCAGGGACAAAAATCACCCAAGTATAATAATGTGGTCTATGGGTAATGAAGCTGGTTACGGTCCGAATTTTGCTTCAATTTCAGCATGGCTTAAAGATTTTGATCCAACCCGTCCTGTTCACTATGAAGGTGCACAGGGTAAGGGAATGGAGTTTAAACTTGTAAGTGATTACGATCATTACGAACCTGACCCTTCGACAGTTGATGTTATTAGCAGATTTTATCCTAAAACTATGCACGAATATCTTAATCCGGCTGGTTCGTCAGATGCGGTTTCGGAGAGAGCTGAAAATGCAAGATGGGAAAAATTGTTAGATCTGGCCAAACTTGAGATTGACAACCGACCTGTTATGACAAGTGAGTATGCTCATTGTATGGGCAATGCATTAGGAAACCTCAGGGAGTATTGGGAAGAAATTTACAGCCATCCCCGTATGCTTGGCGGTTTTATATGGGATTGGGTAGATCAGGGAATACGAAGAACTAAAAACGGTAAAGAATATTTTGCTTACGGAGGCGATTTTGGAGATAAACCAAATTCCGGTGCTTTCTGTCTGAATGGTGTGATTTTTTCTGACAGATCATACAGCGCTAAATACCACCAGGTTAAGAAAATTTATCAGCCATTTTTAGTTACAGCATCATCCTTAAACCCTGAAAATGTGATTCTGGAGTTTACAAACAGAAACCATTTTTCTGACTTGTCTGAATATGAAATCAGATGGTCGGTGATTTCAGAAGGTGTGGTCGTTAAAGGCGGAATAATTAAGAATATAAGCGTTAAGCCAGGATTAACAGGTACTATAAATCTGAATACGGGTAAATTAAAGCCGTCTGCGAGCGAATATTTTCTGAAAATCACATTCCATCTTAAAAATGATGAACTTTGGGCTGAAAAAGGTTATGAAGCTGGATTTGAACAATTCAGACTGGATGTTCCTGTTATTGTGTCTAAGAATTTTGATTTAAGCAGCACGAAAATATCTGTAGTTGTTAAGGATAGTAGTGATATTTTTATTTCAGGCAAAAACTTCAATCTTTTATTCTCAGTTAAAAACGGTGGACCGGAAAGCTGGATTGTTAATGGCAGAAGTTTAATTTCAAGTGCGCCGCATTTTCAGGCTTACAGAGCTTTTACAGATAATGACAAAGGATTTGGTAACTGGTTGGCCAAAGACTGGAAAAATGCCGGACTCGACAACTTATCTAAAGAAGTTTTATCGGTAAAATTGATAAATCAAACAAGTAATAAAGCTGTTATTGAATCTCAGATAAA
>CAZFUO010000095.1:0-6030 GCA_964522065.1 uncultured Bacteroidales bacterium
AATAAAGACTGATTTTTGGAGTGATTTGCTTCCTGCTCCTCAGGAAACACTTGATATAACTTTCTATCCTGGAATGGATAAAGAGATTAAGATAAGTGCATACGATCAGTTTCAGCCAAACAGGCATGATGCATTTGCTTTGGCTTATGTGCAGGAGGATGATAAAATTATTTCCACAACTATGTCTTTTCATGCCAATCCTGATGAATGTTTTTGTGGCACAGGTGAGCGTTTTGCAAAAATGGATCTTTCAGGTAAAACTCTTCAACTTGAGAATCAGGATGGTCAGGGTGTTAACAACAGAAGAACATATAAAAATATTCCATTCTATCTTTCAAGCAGGAATTATGGTGTCTTTGCTCATACATCTGCATTTACAAAGTTCTCATTGACAGATAATTCAACAAGGTCATCTCAAGTTTATGTTAAGCATTCCGCTTTAGATATTTTTCTATTAGGTGGTAGCAATCCGGCAGAGGTTTTGTATAATTATCGCAGTCTGACAGGTTTTCCACCTACCCTTCCTCTTTGGAGTTATGGTATATGGATGAGCAGAATGACTTATTTTTCAGCAGAAGAGGTTGAAGGTATTTGCGACAGACTCAGAAAAGAAGATTATCCATGTGATGTAATTCATCTCGACACCGGTTGGTTTGATAAAGACTGGTTGTGTGAGTGGAAATTTAACAAGGAGCGGTTTCCAGATCCTGAAGGATTTTTGACGAATTTAAAAAATAACGGTTACAGAGTAAGCCTATGGCAGCTGCCTTATGTTGCGGAAGGGGCGGTTCAGTTAAATGAAGCTCTTGAAAATAAATATATTGCGGCAAACAAAAACCGGATACAGGGAGGTTCAAATTTCAGTAGCAACGATTATGCCGGGACTATTGATTTTACAAGTGAAAAGGCAACCAACTGGTATAAAGAGCTTTTGAAAGACCTTCTGGATAAAGGGGTGGTTTGCATTAAAACCGACTTTGGTGAAGACATTCATCTGGATGCAGATTACGAAACCATGAGCCCTGAATTGTTGCACAATTTATATCCTATGCTTTATCAGAAGGCAGCCTGGGAAATCACAAAAGACGTAACAGGAGATGGTATAGCATGGTCAAGATCATCATGGGCTGGCAGTCAAAGATATCCTTTGCATTGGGGAGGAGATGCTGCATGTTCATGGGATGGTATGGCCGGTTCATTAAAGGGAGGTCTTCACTTCGGGCTTTCAGGATTTGCATTCTGGAGTCATGATGTTCCCGGTTTTCATGGTGTTCCTGACTTTATGAATTCAGTTATACCAGATGATTTGTATGTACGCTGGACTCAGTTCGGAGTCTTTAGTTCGCATATGAGATATCATGGAACTTCAAAGAGAGAACCATATAGCTATCCAAATATTTCAGATATTATAAGATATTGGTTTAAAATACGTTATGCCATATTACCTTATCTGATGATTCAATCAGAAAAATCTTGTGCAAGCGGTATGCCTGTGTTGAGAGCTTTGCTGCTGCATCATCCTGAAGACAAAACAGTATGGCATATTGATGACGAATATTTCCTGGGTGATGACATCCTTTTGGCTCCCGTAATGAATTCAGAAAACAAAAGAGACATTTATTTACCCGAAGGTAAATGGGTTAATTTTTTCAGCGGAAAAATTGACCAAGGTCCTTGCTGGCTGAAAGATTATTATTGCCCGCTTAAAGAAATGCCGGCCTGGATAAGGTATAATGCTGAAATTAGCGTTTACCCTGAAAAAGTATCATGTACAGACGAAATGGACTTAACCAAAAGTGTATCTTTAAAGGCTGATGAAAACTTTAAAGGCATAGACAAATCTATACTATCAAAAATACTATTACAAAATGCAGACAATTAAGTCAAATTGGGATGAGTCCCGCAAAAACTATATTGACTGGTGGAACGGTTCCGGAATGGTCGTTACAATGTGGGAAGCTTGCAAAAAGCAAGGTCAGCCTCACTTCGAAACCGCGAAACTCACACCTGCTACTTCTCTCGAACAGCGTTGGTTTGATGCAGAATGGAGAGCAGAACAATTACATCATGAAATGGCAACAGGATCTCTTTTGGGAGATATTTTACCTGTGGCAAACACACAACTTGGCCCGGGTTCACTGGCCGCGATATTAGGAGCCAGGCTCGAAGCCAGAGAAGACACCATATGGATAAGGCATAAGGAAGATTGGGATGGCACTTTAGAGCTTAATCCTGACAATGAATGGTGGAAGCTTCATCTTGACTTACTTAAGGCCTGTAAAAGCAAATCTCAGGGCAAATATTATATTGGCTGTCCCGATTTAATGGAAGGGCTTGATGTAATGGCAAGTATCAGGGGAAATGATAATGTTTTACTAGACATGATTATGGATCCTGATGGCCTTGAAGAACAGGTAAGAAAAGTCAACGAAATTTATTTTGAAGTATTTGACAAAATTTATGATATCATAAGAGAAGGAGATGAAATGGCTTTCTGCTATTTTTCAATCTGGGCTCCGGGAAAATGCTCAAAATTTCAATCTGATATTTCTGTTATGATTTCCGAAGACGATTTCCGCAGATTTGTACAACCATATTTACGCGAACAATGTCAGAAAATACCTTACAGTCTTTACCATCTGGATGGAGTCGATGCAATCAGGCATCTTGATGCAATACTTGAAATACCTGAGCTTAAGGCTGTTCAATGGACACCTGGCTATGGTCAGCCACAAGGAGGTGATAAAATCTGGTTTGATCTTTACAAAAGAGTAAGGGCAGCCGGAAAATCGGTAATACCATGTTGGGTAAAACCCGAAGAACTAAAACCCTTACTTGACGAAGTTGGTCCTCAGGGGCTAAACATTGAGGTTGATATTCAAAGTGAAAAGGAATTTGAAGAAGTATTAAAAATAACAGACTCATACAGATGAAAGTATTTGGCATTCTTGAGACCATAGACCTTGTGGTTATAGCAGCTTATTTTATTGTTTTGATGATTATAGGCTTATGGGTAAGTTACAATCAAAACAAAAAGAAAAACGAAAACCTCTTTCTTGCCGGTCGCTCACTGGGTTGGGTTTCGATAGGTATGAATATGTGGGGAACCAATGTTGGCCCTTCAATGCTTATTACATTGGCCAGTAGCGGTGTTACAACAGGTATTGTTACAGGCAATTATTCATGGTATGCATTTGTATTCATTTTCCTTTTAGCATTTGTTTTTGCACCTAAATACCTTGGTGCAAGAGTTCAGACATTGCCTGAATATATGGGAAAGAGATTTGGTGAATCTACAAGAAATCTTCTTGCCTGGTACACCATTGCCACCATTCTGATTTCATGGTTAGCTTTAACACTGTTTGCAGGAGGTATTCTGATAGGTCAGATATTGCATATTACAATGTGGAAATCGGTTATAGCATTGGTTGTAATTTCTGGGATTTTTGCAGCTGCCGGAGGTCTTAAGGCTATTGCCTCGACAAATGTATTTCAGATGACATTGCTTATACTGGTCTCTTCTATGCTGCTAATAGTTGGCCTTATTAAAGTTGGTGGGTTTGATGCAATTTTCCAGGCAACTCCTTCACATTACTGGAACCTCTTACAGCCAAACGATTCGCCCGATTACCCATGGCTTGCTATTCTTTTGGGTTATCCAATTATGGGAGTTTGGTTTTGGTGTACAGATCAGTCAATGGTACAATCTGTTTTAGGTGCAAAAGATCTTAAAACAGGGCAGAGGGGCGCAAATCTTTGCGGTTTCCTTAAAATTCTTGATTTGCCTTTGTTTATTTTGCCCGGTGTTATTTGCCTTGTACTATTCCCTGAAATTATAAACAAGCCTGACGAAGCTTATATACATATGGTTACCAATCTTTTGCCTCCGGGTTTGATAGGATTGATAGTGATTACTATGCTTGCTGCAATGATTTCTACAATCGGGTCAGCATTAAATTCCCTGAGTTCAGTATTTACAATGGATATTTATGTGAAAAAACACAATCCTGATGCAAGTCCAAAAGAAATTGTAAAAATAGGTCGTATTGTTACTTTAGTTGGTGCAATACTTGCAATTGTTCTTACTCTGGCTATTGATAGCATAAAAGGTATTAAACTGTTTGATATATTTCAGTCTATCCTTGGATTTATAGCCCCGCCAATGACTACGGTGTTTATCTTCTCAGTTCTTTGGAAAAAAACCACCAGAAAGGCTGTTAATCTTGTTTTGAGCGTAGGCTCTGCTTTTAGTATTGGCATTGGTATTTTGTATCTTTGGGTATTCCCTGCTGCAAAGGGTTATGAATGGCCTCACTTTATGATGCTCTCGTTTTTGATATTCTGTGTTTTATCTGTATTTTGCTTCGTTGTAACAATAGCCGATAAGAACAGAGAAAAGAATGACCAGAACATCTTAAAGCCATATAAGTTTAAAACTGATGCCTTTACAAGGATCATGTGGATTTTGTTGATAGTTGTAATGATAGGATTGTATATCTTTTTTAACGGACATTGATAAATGAAACACAAACTACTGGTAATATTTGCATTGCTGACAACTCTCAATCTGGCTGCAGCTGAAATATGGGTTTCGCCTCAGGGTGATGATAAAAATCCGGGTACTTCTATTAGTCCTAAAGCTAGTTTGAAAGGTGCTTTAAGGCAGGCCAGAGAACTCAGAAGAATAAACGATCCATCAATTAAAAATGGCATTGACATTTTAATGAAGGGTGGGAGTTACTTTATAGACGAGGTAATTATGTTGAGACCTGAAGACTCGGGTACAACTGAAAGTCCAACAACAATTCAGGCTGTAAAAGGTGAAAATCCTGTAATCAACGGAGGGTTAAAAGTTACCGGCTGGAAAACATATAAATCAAAAAACAATATCTGGTTTGCAGATTTAGATAGCAGATCTGTTGGCAACAGTGTTTTCAGGCAGGTTTATGTAAATGGTAAAAAGGCTATACAATCGGCCATGACAAATGATGAAAATCTGCTGAGAATAATAGATGTGGATAAATCGAACAATACCATTCGCGTACCTCTTAAGGGCGTTAAAAATATCGCAAATACCTCAGAATTAGAGTTTTTTATTCATCAGATGTGGGAAACCGCGGTTTTGAGAGTTAAATCTATAAAATATGAGAAAAATCAGGCTGTTCTGAGTTTCCATGAGCCTGAATCGAGACTGGAATTCGAACATCCGTGGCCACCTCCCGTAATTTCTGAAAAAGGAAATTCAGTGTTTCAGCTGAAAGGTGCACTTGAATTTGTGGACGAACCGGGCGAGTGGTTTCACGATAAAAAAGCAAATCGCTTGTATTATTTACCTCGACAAAATGAAGATATTTTGAAGGCTGAAGTAATAGTTCCGGGGCTGGAAACTTTGGTCCTTGTTACAGGCAGTAAAGAAAATCCTGTTAAAAATATAGTTTGGAAAGGAATTACTTTTTCACATTCCAACTGGACCAGACCTTCGCTTCAGGGTTATGTTCCTCTTCAGGCTGGAATGTTTTTACTAGATGCTTACAAGCTTCAAATACCGGGTACTCCCGATAAAGCATCTTTAGAAAATCAGGCATGGATTGGGAGACAGCCGGCAGCTGTTTTACTTCAAAATACAAGAAATATAACATTTGATTCCTGCACTTTTAAACACTGTGGCGCATCTGGCTTGGATTTTGCAGAGGGCAGTCAGTTTGATAAAACCATAAATTGCAGGTTTGAAGATATTGCAGGAAGCGGGCTTGTTGCAGGAAAGTTTTCAGATCCGGGTGTTGAAACTCATTTACCATACGATCCCACCGATAAGAGAGAACTTTGCAGGAACATGGTGATTAAAAACAATGTTTTTTACAATATAGCAAACGAGTACTGGGGTTGTGTAGGGCTTATAGCAGGTTATGTAAGTGATTTTGTTATTGAGAATAACCATTTAAGCGAGCTGGCATACTCTGGAATTAGTGTGGGTTGGGGCTGGACAAAAACTATTAACTGTATGAAAAACAATGTTATTCGTTATAATCT
>CAZFUO010000095.1:6130-8800 GCA_964522065.1 uncultured Bacteroidales bacterium
AAATAAACTATCTATTATGAGAAACGATATTAAAAAAGCAGTGCTTTTAGTTTTGGTATTATTTTTTGGATTGCAGGTGTTTTCAAAACAGGCTACCTGGATTTGGTATCCGGGAGATTACGAGTTGTGGCTTGGAAACGATTTACATAACAGACGTACCGAAAGAGGAACGTTTTTTCCTCCTTTCTGGAAAATGGATAGCCACTATGTTATGGTGGAGTTTTCTACCACTGTCGATCTTGAAAAAGACGAAACTATAAAAATCTACACTGAGGGCAGATATAATGTTAAACTTGATGGAAAATTCTTTCAGGGTACTCCAGACAGAGTAGTTATACCAAAAGGAAAGCACTCTTTGAATATTAAAGTTCATAGTCAGGATAAAGTTCCTGCACTTTTTGTAGAAGGTAACACTATTTTTTCCGGTCCACATTGGAAAACTACTTTCGAAGATAAAGAGTGGATAGACGATTCAGGTAAGACTTCAGATAAATCGGGTACTGTATATGTTCAGGCAGGCAGCTGGAATTTCAATACACCGACATCTTTACCCTCCAAATATAAACTGGCAACAGAACCGATGACAGCGGTTTCGAAACAAAAAGTAAATAAAGGTATTCTTGTGGATTTTGGTAAGGAAACCATGGGCTTTCCGGTATTACACAATGTAAGTGGTAAAGGTCTGCTTAAGGTGTTTTACGGTGAGTCAAGAGAAGAAGCTTTAGATACTATAGATGGTGAGCTTATAGACAGAATTTACATAAACCAATCATCTAAGGAGCTGACTCTAACTGACTCTAAAGCATATAGATACCTTTACATAGAAACTGAGGGAAATTTGTCTTTTTCAGATGTAAGCATGCTTTACGAGTATTTGCCTATCGAGTATAAAGGCAGCTTTAGAAGTAATGATGAATTATTGAATAAAATCTGGGATGTTAGTGCATATACTATGCATTTGACAACCAGGGAATTTTTTATTGATGGTATAAAACGAGACAGATGGGTTTGGTCAGGCGATGCATATCAAAGTTATCTTATGAACTATTATCTGTTTTTCGATTCACAGTCTGTACAGCGTACAATACAGCTTTTAAGAGGAAAAGATCCTGTTACAAGTCATATGAATACAATAATGGACTATACTTTTTACTGGTTTCTGAGTATTTATGATTATTACATGTACACAGGTGATAAAACCTTTATTGCTCAGATGTACCCTCGCATGGAGAGTATGATGCAATACGTATTAAGTCGCAGAAATCAGAGAGGTCTTGTAGAAGGTATGTCAGGTGACTGGATTTTCATTGACTGGGCTGATGGATATATGGATAAAAAAGGTGAGGTAAGTTTCGAGCAACTGCTTTTCGCAAGAAGTCTCGAAACCATGGCTCTTTGCTCAGACCTTCTTGATAAGAAAGACGAAACCTCGAAGTATAACAAACTTGCTGATCAGGTAAAAAATGTACTCCTGACCGAATTTTGGGACGTAAATAAGCGTGCATTTATACACAATAAGGTTAATGGTGTAAGTGACGGTGCAGTTACCCGTTACACAAATATGTTCGCGGTTTTCTTTGATTATTTAAATAGCGGTCAAAAAGATGATGTAAAAAAACATGTTATTCTCAATGACAGCATTATGAAAATCTCAACTCCATATATGAGATTTTATGAGCTGGAAGCAATGTGCACAATGGGAGAAACAGATTATGTTATAAAAGAAATGCGTAATTACTGGGGCGGAATGCTTAAAGAAGGTGCAACCACATTTTGGGAAAAGTACAATCCTGATGAAAAAGGTGTAGAACATCTGGCTATGTACCAGAGACCATACAGAAAGAGCCTTTGCCACGCATGGGGTGCAAGCCCGATTTATTTACTTGGTAAATATTACCTTGGTGTAAAACCTATTGCTCCGGGATATTCTAAATTTGAAATTAAACCTGTTTTGGCTGACCTGAAATGGATGGAAGGTGAAATACCAACTCCTAATGGTAAGATTAAAGTCTATATGGATAAGAAGATAATAAAAGTAAAAGCTACCGAAGGTGAAGGCTATTTGTATTTCAAGTCTAAGAGACCAAAATCAAATACAGGAAAAGTCGAGATGATTGGAAAGGGAGAGTATAAGATATTGGTTAAGGGGGATGGGAGTGAGGTAGTGGTTAGTTATTAGTGGTTAGTGATTAGTTTTTAATTGATTGATTGATTGATTATGAAGAGGTTATTGTTGGTTTTTTTGATGGGGTTATTTACTTATGCTGTTGTGGCTGAGGAGGTAACAATATATAAGTCTGTGAATGCATCTTCCAGAATTGTTTTTGGAATAGAGAAGCTTGAAAAAGCTTTAATTGAATCTGGCTATACTGTTATTAAAGAGGATGTTACTGAAAAGAAAATATCAAAGCAATTATTCAGGAAATCAAAATCACCCAGGATATTTGTAGCAGAGCTGGGAGATGAAATGCTGGTAAAGTATCACATCAAAAAGAAAATAATTTCCACACGTGAATATAGAAAAGAAGGTTTCAGAATAATCACCTTAGATAATACTATTTTACTACAGGGTTGGGATGCTTCGGGTGCACTTTATGCTTGTCTTGATTTGAAAGATAAAATAGCAGATAAAAAGACCCTGCCTTTAAACCTTAATTATGTAGATCAACC
>CAZFUO010000096.1:0-3394 GCA_964522065.1 uncultured Bacteroidales bacterium
AGCATAACCTTGCCAAGGTTAGGGTCGCGGGTTCGAGTCCCGTTTTTCGCTCAAATGTTGCCCGAATGGTGGAATGGTAGACACGAAGGACTTAAAATCCTTTGGCCATTGCGGCTGTGCCGGTTCGAGTCCGGCTTCGGGTACATAAAACCTCTCTTTTTAGGGAGGTTTTTTTGTTTTAAAACAGTATTTTTGTGAAAAACAGAAATGTCATGAAACAAATAACTATATCGTTTTTTCTAATTCTCCTTTCTACTATTTCAGTAAACGCTCTAAATGAATCAAGTATATTTATTGGTGGAAAAATAATAGATGCGGAGTCAGGCTATCCGGTTTCCTATGCAAGTATAGGTGTTGGTAAACTTGGTATTGGTACAGTTACAAATATTGAGGGAGAATGGAGCCTCAAATTACCAGGAAATGCAGCAAATGAAAAACTGAGTGTAAGATGCCTGGGTTATAATAACTTTGAGAAATCAGTTTCGGAATTTGACAGAAACAGCGTTATTAACCTAAAACAGACCAGTTACCAGCTGGGTGAAGTTGTCGTGGTTCCGGATACTTTACTGGAATACATTTTAAACAGAGCTTACAAAGAAATAAGAAATAACTTTCCTATAGAACCCACTTTAACTCAGGGCTTTTACAGGGAAACACAAAAAGTTAATGACAGCCTTTTTCTATACTTTAATGAAGCTGTACTTAATATTTATAAGAACACATACAGAAATACAAGCAACTTCGGACAGATTGAGGTTGAGAGATCCAGAAAAAATGTTTTTCCGAAAATTGACAGTATAAATGATGTAAGGTTTTACGGAGGACCTCATTTTCCCAACGATCTTGATATTGTTTTCAGTAGATGGAGTTTTATAAGGCCTTCAGAATTTAAAAACTGGAAATATGACCTTGAAGGCATGTATAAGGATAGCTTATCGTACGTTTACACAATAAGCTTTTACAACAGAAAAATGCCAAATACTGAGTTTAGAGGTAAAATGTTCATTGATGCTAACACTTATGCCTATCTTGGTTTTGAGCTTAGAAGAGCAGGATTAAATGCCGGATCATCTTCAACTCTTAATTCGGGCGTTTCATATATTCCAGGCAATACTAATATCAAGATTGGCTATACACAAAAAGATGGATTGCAATATCTTAGCTATATTAATTATAAAACAAACGGGCTAAACACTGCTACCAAAACCAGAGTTTATAAAGACATAGAATATATAACAACTTCAATTAAAACTGATTCGGTATTTCCTATACCATTTAGCAGACAATTTGACTATACCGATATTCTTTCAATAAAAGCTCAAAATTATGATGAGAGCTATTGGAAAGATTACAATATTTTACAGGAAAGCAGTGTTATGCAAAAGCAAACCGAAATGCTTTACGCAAAAGAGAAAGCAATTGAACAATTAACCAGGACTTACAATAAAGAAATTACTGAACAGGAAAAAGCTTTATTATTTCTTAAAAGGTTCACATTTGAGGGCGGATTAGCCTATCATCCTTTTAGTTACATAAACGGAAATCATACTATAACTTACGGTGCAGACCCAACTGATAATGGCATTGCCGGTAAAGACGTGAAAAAAGGCAATTTTGCAATCTCTACAATTGACGGACTGAGATTTGAATTAGACAAAAGGTTTTCACTTATTGGCATGATTTCAACTGCACTCTATGGAATCGGACAGGTACAGGGTGATATTGGAATTAACTACAGAATGTCTGTTTTCCCTAAAGGCAGATGGGTATTTCTTGATTTAGGGCTTACAGCCAGTGCTTTGAGCAGCAAACTGGACATAACGTCGATTTCAAATTCAAATGGTATGATTATAAATGGAAAGACTTTCGATTCAAAGTCGGTTTCTGTAAAATCTGGTCGTTCTGATATGGGTACAAAAGGAATAATTGGACTTTCAGTAAGAATGGGCAAACAATACGAGATTTTTGCTGATGCTTCTTATTATTTACCATTGATTTTCAAGAAAGAATACGTACAGTTTAAGGAAAATGAAGGTCCTTTTCTTGGTAAGAAAAGTGCTAAAGTTAAATGGAATGACCAGAACTTGTATTACTATATAGGAAACAACAGAATAACTGCTTCTGCTTTTAAACAAGAGCCGTATTATTTAAGACTAGGTATCAGATCAGGTTTTTAATGTTCAGTTGTCATTTCAGGGTATTCAATCCTTGAATGATAAATTGTTTGAAGTTTTGTCTTAAATACATTTTTTAATTTTTCCATATCCCTGAAAGTAATTGGGACATCTTTAAATGCTCCCTCGTGAAACTGAGTATCAATTATTCTTTCAACAAGCTCTGATATACTGGTTTCAGAATATTCTTTCAGGCTTCTGGAAGATGCTTCGACTGCATCGGCCATCATCAGGATCGCGGTTTCTTTGGTAGATGGATTTGCTCCTTTGTAAAAGAAAACTTCTGGCACTTCCTGGTCAGGATTTTGATTTCTGAATTTATTATAAAAGTATCTTACCGGTCCTGTTCCGTGATGAGAGCGAATGCAATCCCTTAATACCAATGGCAATTTGTGTTTGTTTGCAAGTTTTAAGCCGTCAGTGACATGATTAACAATAATTGCTGCACTCTCTTCTGGAGTGAGTTTATCGTGGGGATTAAAACCTGATTGGTTTTCAGTAAAATAAATTGGATTTAAAATTTTCCCTATATCATGGTACATTGCACCTGTTCTGGCTAGTTGCACATTTGCATTTATTTCCTGCGCTCCGGCAGTGGCAAGATTGGAAACCTGTAGTGAATGCTGAAAACTACCGGGACATGTCTCTGAAAATTCACGAAGCAGAGGATTGTTTGTATTTGACAATTCGACTAGAGTAACATTTGAAGTATAACCAAACATCCACTCAAACAAATATATAAGCAGGTATGAAGATAAAATAAGCCCGCCATTTACAAAGAAGTATGCATACATCTGCCAGGTCATTCTATTCATAGAACCTTCCTGAACAAGAGACACTCCGGTGTACATTACACAGTAGGTAAGCAATACAAGTAAAGAACAGAAAACGAGCTGTGATCTTTGTGTTAAATCTTTAAGAGAGTACACCGAAGCCATACCCGCCGTAATTTGTAATAACAGAAACTCATATGGATAAGCGACAATGGTTGATGAAATCAAGACGGTTATTATATGAGCAAACAGTGCTGTACGTGAATCAAAAAAAGTCCTGATCATTATTGGTAAAATCACATAGGGAATCATGTAAACATACATATTTCCAAATCTTACCATCAAAGATGTTAGCAATACAAGACTGGTTATCAGAATTAAAATGAAAGCAACATTTGCTTTTCTCTTATAAGTAAATGGTCTGAAAAACCACAAAAATAAAAACTG
>CAZFUO010000096.1:3404-8752 GCA_964522065.1 uncultured Bacteroidales bacterium
AACTGTAAAACAAAAAGTCCTGCAACCAAAACCAATTGACCAAACAATACTCCGTTAGTTCCTGCAAGTTGTGACCTCTTTTCTGCTACTATTTTTAAAGAATTTAATACCTTAAAAACTTCGGGTGAAATAATCTCACCTTTATCTATAATCCTCTCACCTCTTTGCACCAGGCCGGAAGTTAGAGATATAGCAGAAAATAATTCCTCTTTTGCTATTTTGGATGCTGCCTGGTCAAGTAAAAGATTTTCAGAAATATAACTATTAATCTTACAACCTCTTAAAACACCTGCATTTATACCGGGAGGTAAATCCTTAAAAAAATACTCATATGCATGTTTAGAAGTAAATACATCACTTAGAGGCGTAGATTTGGCAGTATTATTTTTGACAATCAAAATTGATGAAATGGAATCACTGATGTATTCTTCTAAAGTTTCCGGTGAAATAACTCCTTTGGAGTAAATTTGGGTTAATCTATTTTCAATAAAATCAAGATAATAAGACGGTACTGACATATTATGAATAGAATTAAAATCTGCATTCAGCAGTTTTAAACTTCTGTCTAATACTGTGGTGTCAATAGTGAAGTGCGGTCTGAATTTACTTAAGATACTATCTTGTTCACTCTGGATATCCAGATCAGATTTGAAAATCTGAAAATCATACGGTGCAGTCATCAATCCATACCTCCAGGGCTTACCTTCCTGAAAAGAATATCTGAATTTACCTTCTCTTGGAAAAGAATTTAATATAAGAGCTGCTCCGATAATGAAAAACAGTATCTTAACTAGATTTTGACTCAGGTCATTTTTAAATTTCAGCTTATCCATATTACTGACAACCATGTTAACGTGCTAAAAGTACAAAAAAAACAAACATACGTACTGATAGTCCTGATTTTGTTTAAAAAAGCTTACTTTTGCGGCAAATAATACATGTCATGAGTAATAATAATAGTGTGCGAGTACGATTTGCTCCAAGCCCAACAGGTCCGTTACATATTGGTGGTGTCAGAACCGCTCTTTACAACTATCTCTTTGCAAAAAAACTTGGCGGAGATTTTATACTAAGAATTGAAGACACCGATTCTCAAAGATTTGTTCCCGGCGCAGAAGAATATATAATTGATTCTTTAACATGGTTAGGTATTAAATTTGATGAAGGTGTTGGTTTTGGAGGTAATCACGCTCCTTACAGACAATCTGAAAGAAAGGATATTTATAAGAAATATGTTGATGAGCTCCTGCAATCGGGAAAGGCATATATAGCTTTTGACACTTCAGCTGAATTAGAACAAAAGCACGTTGAAATCAGCAATTTTCAGTATGATGCCAAAGTCAGAATGCAAATGAAAAACTCTTTGACAATGTCAGAAGAGGAAGTCAAAGCAAGAATCAATTCAGGCGAAAACTATGTTGTAAGAATTAAAATCGAACCAGGTGAAGATATTATTGTAAACGATCTTATAAGAGGCGATGTAAAAATAAATTCTTCAGTATTAGATGATAAAGTCTTATTTAAATCTGCAGATCAGCTACCAACTTACCATCTTGCCAATATTGTTGATGACCATTTAATGGAAATTAGTCATGTTATAAGAGGTGAAGAATGGTTGCCTTCTGCCCCATTGCATGTATTACTATATCGTGCGCTTGGATGGGAAAGTACTATGCCTAAGTTTGCACACCTGCCTTTGTTGTTAAAACCTGACGGCAAAGGAAAACTAAGCAAAAGAGATGGGGACAGACTTGGCTTTCCGGTTTTCCCATGCGACTGGACCGATCCAAAAACTAATGAAAAAAGTTCAGGATACAGGGAGTCAGGATATTTTCCGGAAGCTGTTGTAAATTTCCTTGCTCTGCTTGGCTGGAATCCGGGCATTGAACAAGAAATTTTCTCAATGAAAGAATTAACTGAGCTATTCTCACTTGACAGATGCAGCAAGAGTGGTGCAAAATTTGATTATGAAAAATGCAAGTGGTTTAATCATCAATATCTGCAAACTAAAAGCGATGCCGAGCTGGCTGTTATTTTCGAGAAAGATCTTAAGAACAGAAGTGTTTGCACAGGCAGCAATAATATAATCCCTAATTTTATCGATGAAACCGCATGTGTTTCTATTGAATATATAACTAAAGCTGTTGGACAAATAAAAGAAAGGGCTGTTTTCGCAAAAGATCTTTGGGATCAAAGCTCATTCTATTTCACGAGGCCAGTTAGCTACAATGAGAAATCTGTTCAAAAATTCTGGAAGCCTGAAACAAATGCAATGCTAACTGAGTACTGTACACTTTTGGAAAAAACAGATGATTTCACCGTTGAAAACCTCGAAAATTTAACCAATGGCTGGATACAGGAATCTGGCTTTAAATCTGGAGCTGTATATAATTCTCTAAGAATTGCTATTGTTGGTGAAGGAAAAGGGCCTCATCTTTTTGACATATTCGTCTTACTTGGTAAAAAGGAGACATTGCTGAGAATAAAAAACGCTATTGAAAAATTGTAATACTCTTACCAGGTGTATAATATTGGTTTCTCAATTTATGTTCTGTTATTCAGAATTGTAGCTATATTTCATAAAAAAGCCGGTAAAATGGTTACCGGCCAACGAAATACCTGGCAGATACTTAACGAGAAGATAGATAGCAAAAAAAAATGGCTATGGTTTCATGCTGCTTCATTGGGTGAATTTGAACAAGGAAGACCTATTATAGAAAGACTTAAAAAAGAATTTCCGCAGTACTCTGTTATTGTTAGTTTTTACTCTCCCTCAGGATACGAGGTAAGGAAAAACTACGATAAAGCTGACATTGTTTGCTATTTACCTTTCGATAAAAAGAGAAATGTGAAGAGATTTCTGAAAAAGGTTAATCCTCACATGGCTTTTTTTATTAAATATGAATTCTGGCCAAATTATCTTAGTCAACTTAAAAAATCAAGTGTTCCAACATATCTGATTTCGGGCATTTTCAGACAAGACCAGGCTTTCTTTAAATCATGGGGAGCTTCTTACAAAAACATTCTGAATAACTTTACAGGTTTTTTTGTTCAGGATGTTACATCTGTTAATTTACTTAATTCAATTGGCATAAAAAATAATATCAAGATTTCAGGAGATACCAGATATGATAGGGTAATAGAGATTTTTGAAAATTCCAGGAGGATTGAAATTGCAGAAAAATTCAGAGAAAAACATTCCGGGAAAACTTTAGTTTGCGGTAGTTCATGGCCAAAAGACGAAAATATTTTTATCCCCTATTTTAACGAATACAAACAGTTGAAGCTTATTATAGCTCCTCATGAGATTCATGAAGATCATTTGCTTTCTATTGAATCAAAACTAAAAAGGCCATTTATAAGATATTCCAAAGCAAATGTTGAAACAATTTTTGACTATGATTGCCTGATTATGGATTGCTTTGGCCTTTTGTCATCTGTTTACAGATATGGTGATATTGCATATATAGGGGGCGGTTTTGGAGTTGGTATTCATAATACTTTAGAGGCTGCAGTTTACGGCATACCTATTATTTTTGGCCCAAATTTTTCTAAATTTATTGAAGCCGCAAAATTAATTGAGAAGAAAGGCGGTTTTAGTATTAACAACGAGTTTGATTTTGTAGATTTGATGACGAAATTTCTTTCTGATGATGAATTGCTAAAAATATCCGGTAAAAACGCCGGTGAAATGGTTAAGCAAGGCAGTGGAGGTACAGATATTATTTTATCTACCATCAAATTTTAAAATGGAAAAAACTTTAAAAGAAAAAACCACAAGTGCGTTAATCTGGAGCTTTATCGATAAGTTCGGTCAACAGGTTATTTATTTCGGAACCGGAATTGTACTTGGGAGAAATCTTTCTTCTGAAGAATATGGAGTTTTAGGATCTTTGTTACTTTTTATTGCAATATCAACAATACTAATCGGCAGCGGTTTCAACAGAGCATTACTGAATAGAAAAGATGTGAAAAATGAAGATTTCAACGCATTTTTTTTCTATAGTACCGGGCTGGGGTTAGCTTTATATATTATTTTATTTTTCGCATCTCCACTGATTGGGCAGTTTTATGAAAATCCTGATTTGGTATTATACTCCAGGGTTATTTTTCTATCTGTGATTTTTACTTCTCTGATGATTGTACCCAGTACAGTAATGACATCTAGGATAAATTTGAGTGGAATGGCAAAAGCCAATATTTTTTCCTTAATTCCTACCAGTGCAATTACAATTTATCTTGCAGTTAATGGGTATGGAGTTTGGGCTTTGATAGTACAAAACGTCTCATTTTCTTTTTTTAAGGCCATCTTTTACAATTATTTTGCAGGTTGGAAACCAGGATTGAAATGCAATTTCAGCATTTTGAAGGAAATGTCTTCTTTCAGTAGCAAATTTCTGATTACTAACCTTATTACTACTATATCAAATAATATTTACTATATAATAATTGGTAAAATCTACAACTTCGGACAGCTTGGATTTTATCTGAATGCTAACAAATATCAGGAGATACCTACAACAATTATAAGTCAAACTTTTAAATCGGTATCAATGCCCATACTTTCAGGCATTAACGATGATATGGAAAGGATGAAAAGGGTAATGAGCAAAATGGTACAAACTATTGCCTTCATTGGAATGCCCGTGATGCTTGGAATGATATTAATAGCTAAACCCTTTTATATCATACTTATTACAGACTATTGGTTGCCTTCTGTTCCAATTTTTCAAATACTTTGTGTGGCAGGTATGTTTACAATTTTCAACTCAGTTATAGAGGAGTCTATTTTATCAAAAGGAAAATCAGGAGCCTTACTTAAATTAGAAATTCTTAAAAAAAGTATTTTGGTTGTAACGATTCTTGTGACTTTAAACATGGGTATTAAAGCCTTAGCTATTGGTATGGCTTTCTCGTGGATGTGTTCTCTACTACTGACGATTATTGTCGCTAAAAAGTATATAGGTTATTCTGTTACAAATTTTATTAAGGATTGTATTGGCTACTTTTCTATTGCCCTTGGGCTATGTGCTGTAGCCTACTTTATTAATCGTCACATAGAAAACAACTACTTTAATGTCGTTTTCTCAATAATATTTGTCTCTGTTTTTTACTTTATTTTATGCAGATACTTCAAACTGACTGCTGCAAACGAAACATTCAACTGGATAACAGAAAAGATTTCAAAAAGAAAATCTGGTCGGGTCTAATTATTCCCTGTCAAAAGCATCAATCCAGGTTTTTGCACTTCGGTTTATAATCTTTGCCCCCATCATTACTGAAAGCCTCTCAAGTGAATGATAAATTATAAGTGCCTTACCTATACTGAAGAGTTGTTCGTGGACTTT
>CAZFUO010000097.1:0-8640 GCA_964522065.1 uncultured Bacteroidales bacterium
TGACTTTCGAAGATTATGATATGCCTTGGGGAACAGGTGTTTCTGAGCGGTTTCGCATGGATTCAGGTATGATTCATATACACCTGTTCCCCAAGGCATATCATAATCTTCGAAAGTCATGGGAGATACCGATGAAATTCCTTTTTTAAGATTATCAAATATTGGTGAAAACTCAGACGTTTTAAATTCCTGAACAGAAACAGTAGGAATAGAATCCGGAATCTCAGGTAAAACTTCTCCTTCAGGTAAATACTTTTTCAACAGGTTTTGAAGTTCGAAATACTTTGGAGTTACTCTACCTGATTCACTTATTGGAGCATCATAATCATACGAACTACACATTGGAGAGAAACCGGGAGAATTCGCTCCTCCCCATCTGCCAAAAGTACTACCGCCATGAGTCATATAAAGACTGAAAGAAATGTTATTATCAAGCATGTCTCTAATACCATCGACCATTGCTTTTGCATTTCTGGTTTCATGCTTACGTCCCCAATTATCAAACCATCCAGACCAAAACTCGCTGCACATTAAAGGAGTTTCAGGCCTCAATCTCGACAATTCTGCAAATTGAGCCTTAATATTTGCCCCGGTTCCGAAATTAACAGTCCACAGCAAATCGTCAAGAGCATTATTCTTAAAGTTCGAACTCCAGTCACACTGAAATAAAGGAACTTCATTAAATCCTGCAGCTTTTACCTGATCTCTGATTATAGAAACATACTTTTTGTTAGTATCGTAAGATCCATATTCATTTTCAACCTGAAACATTATAATATTGCCACCTCTGGTAATCTGCTGATCGACAAGCTGCTTACCAAGTTCATTCATAAAAATACCGGTTCTTTCAATAAAATACGGATCTTCTGTTCTTAATTCAATATTCTTCTTTTTTAACAGCCACCATGGAAGTCCACCCATTTCCCATTCTGCACATACATATGGCCCAGGGCGTACAATTATATAAAGTCCCAGTTCCTGCGCCAGTCTGCAAAACTCAGAAACATCCTTTTGGCCTTCAAAATCAAATTCACCAGGTTTTTGTTCATGAAAATTCCAAAAAACATATATACAAACAGTATTCATACCCAGCGCCTTGCAAATTTCCATTCTATGCCTCCAATACTCCTTTGGAATGCGGGGATAGTGTAACTCTGCTGCCTTTATCACAAAAGGCTTTTCATTTAACAAAAACGTATTTTTTCCGGCTTTAAAACTACCCTTGCCTGAAATGCTTCCACTTTGATTTACTGCCGAAACCGCGGTAAGACTAAACATTATAAATAATGCCGACAAGACTGAAAAAACTATAGACTTTTTAATCATATACCAGATATTAAGATTAATAAAAACGCAACGAAAATAGTTAAAAAAAGACTCGATAAATAGCAAAATACATTCAATAAGGTAGAAACTTTAATATTAACTTTGGGAATTAAATGCATTTACCATGAAAAAGCACAATCAATTGAAAAAAGCATTATTCTTTATGTTTCTTTCAGCAATAGCACTTGGGGCTAACGCTTGTAACAATGAAGATGAAGAAGTTTTAACTGAGAGAATCATCGGAGCCGATATATCCTGGCTACCCGAACAGGAAGCAAAAGGAATGAAGTTTTTTGATAATGGCAAAGAAGGAGATGCTATAGAAATACTTTCAAACAATAATTTTAACTGGATACGTTTAAGACTTTTCGTTAACCCTTCAGCAAACAATGGTTATTCAAAAGATGGCTTTTGTGATTTGGCCCATACTATTGAGATGGCAAAAAGAATAAAAGCTGCCGGCATGAAATTTCTTCTAAACTTTCACTATAGTGACACGTGGGCAGATCCCGGAAAGCAATTTATACCTGAGTCATGGGCTAATTTAAATCAGACTCAACTTGAGTCAAAAATAAAATCATATACAAAAGAAGTTATAGAAGAACTTATAAATAAAGGATTAAAACCAGATATGGTACAAATTGGAAATGAGATAAATCATGGATTTCTATGGCCTGCAGGAAAAATTGACAAATCTTATACCGCTTTTTGTAAATTACTATCCAATGCAAGCATTGGGGTAAGAGAGTCAGATAAAAACATACCAATAATGGTTCACATTGCTTGCGGAGGACAAAATCAGGAATCTGTTACGTTTTATGATGAAATAACTAAAGCAGGTGTCGATTTTGATATTATAGGCCAGTCTTATTATCCTGAATGGCATGGAACACTCGAAGAATTAAAATACAATCTTAACTATCTTGCAAAAAGATATAAATTGCCTGTTATTGTTGTTGAATATAAAGAGTATCGTAAAGAAGTAAATGAAATAATAAAACAAGTACCCGATGGTTTTGGTATGGGTACATTTATCTGGGAAGCAACCTCACACCAATGGGGTGGCCTCTTTGATGAAAACGGCAATACTACCGAATATATGGATATCTATAAAAATATTGAAGATTAAACAGAATATTTTTTTCTATTTTTACAGAATATGTAAAATTTAAAAGTATGAACGAGATTAAAGACTATATATTAAGCAATTCAAACAGATTTACAGAGGAGTTAGCAACACTTCTGAGGATTCCGTCTGTCAGCTCACAGAAAGAACATAAGGATGATATGCAGGCCTGTGCTGAAGCATATGCTGGTATTTTATTGAAAAACGGAGCTGACAATGCTATGGTTTATCAAACGAAAGGACACCCTGTTGTATTTGCAGAGAAGTCTGTTCCAAATGCAAAGAATACAATTCTGGTTTACGGTCATTATGACGTTCAACCGGTAGATCCAATTAATCTTTGGAACTCACAACCGTTTGAACCGGAAATAAGAGATGGAGCAATTTATGCAAGAGGTGCAAATGACGATAAAGGACAATCATTTATGCATATAAAGGCTCTTGAATACCTTCTATCAAGAAATGAATTGAAAAGTAACGTAAAGTTTTTAATCGAAGGCGAGGAAGAAATTGGTTCACCTTCTTTAGCAGAATGGGCAGAAACTCACAAAGAAATGCTGGCATGCGACCTTATACTGGTTTCAGATACAACAATGATTAATGAGAATATTCCTTCAATTAATTGTGGAATGAGAGGACTTGCATATATTCAGGTAAAAGTGACAGGCCCGAATAAAGATTTGCATTCAGGACATTACGGAGGTGCAATAGCCAACCCAATCAATACATTATGTGAAATGATAGCATCTTTAATTGATGAAAATGGTAAGGTTACAATACCAGGGTTTTATGATGATGTAGTAGAATTGCCCGAAGAAGAAAGGGCTATGCTGGCAAGAGCTCCTTTTGATATTGAAGAGTACAAACACTCAATAGGAGTTAATGAAATAAAGGGAGAAAAAGGCTACACAACTCTGGAGAGAACAGGTATAAGACCATGTCTTGATGTTTGTGGAATTTGGGGAGGTTATACAGGTGAAGGTGCAAAAACAGTATTACCATCGTATGCTGAAGCAAAAATCTCAATGCGACTTGTGCCAAATCAGGATTATAAAAAAATAACAAAACTTTTTATAGAACACATAAATAATATAGCTCCTAAAACTGTAAAAGTGGAAACCAGGGCTGAACATGGTGGACAGGGTTTTCTGACACCTATCTCATCCGATTTTTACAAAGCGGCATCTAAGGCTGTTGAGGAAGTTTACGGTACACAGCCTGTTCCGAGCAGAGGAGGTGGAAGTATCCCGGTTTTAGCCGATCTTCAACAAATTTTAAAAGCAAACCCATTACTTATGGGATTCGGATTAGAAAGAGATACTATACATTCACCAAATGAAAGTTACTTACTCAGTCAGTTTCATAAAGGTATCGAGTCTATAATAAGGTTCTACAATAATCTTTAATACAAATTAATATGATATTATATCTCGCTTTAATTATTGTTGGTTTCTTTGTTTTAATAAAAGGAGCAGACTGGTTGGTTGACGGGGCTTCTGCTCTTGCCAAAAAATATAAAATCTCCGATTTGGCAATTGGTCTTACAATAGTTGCTTTTGGAACATCAGCTCCTGAACTAGTTGTAAACACTTTTGCTTCATTCAAAGGTCATCAGGATATTGTTTTCGGCAATATAATTGGAAGCAACAACTTTAACTTGTTTATTATACTGGGTTTAAGCGGCTTAATTACTCCACTGCTAGTCCAAAAAAGTACTGTAAAATTTGAAATCCCTATTTCATTATTAGCAGCGGTGGTTTTATTTTTAATGACTAACGATACTCTTTTCGGATCTGGAAATACACTTTCCAGATTAGAAGGATTTATACTACTTATTTTCTTTTGCGGTTTTTTATATTATGTTTATTCACAACTAAAAACCTCACCTGAAGATTCAGAACTAGAATTTAAAGAAATGAAGGGCTCAAAAATAGCTCTTCTTATTATTGCAGGTCTTGCAGGTTTGGTTGCAGGTGGAAAACTTGTTGTAGACAACGCTATTCATATAGCACATACACTTGGAGTTAGCGAAAAAATAATAGGCTTGACGATAGTTGCTTTAGGGACTTCATTACCAGAACTTGCTACTTCTGCAGTAGCGGCTGTTAAGAAAAAAGCAGATATTGCAGTTGGTAACATTATAGGCTCTAACATCTTTAATATTTTTCTAATACTTGGAGTCAGCTCAATAATAAGACCTATTAAATACACTTTGTCATTTAATACTGATATTGCAATTTTAGTAGCCGGCACATTATTTCTTTTACTTGCAATGTTTACAGGTTTCAGAAAAAGACTTGATCGCTGGCAAGCCGCAATATTGCTAATATCATATATAGCTTATACAGTGTATCTTGTAACAAAGGAAGTATAAACGCAAAAAAGAGTGCTCAGTCTCAGACCGGGCACTCCTTCAGTATAATCAGAGAGCATGCTTTAAAATATAACTCACAAAGTAATCGTTTTCTGCTTTAGTGTAAATACTGAATGACTTTGATTTAAGAATATCCAATACCGGGGCAGGAATAAAAGGTGTAACCAGTTCGTAGATATCACCTTCATTTAGATTTGCGGTTTCGTCGAGAATAGTCTTCATGGGACTACCACCGAGTTTAATTATCTCTCTGGCATCATACCTCCTGACTACTTTATCCATAACTAGCCAATCAGGCTTTTCTGCCAATAAATATTCCGACGAAACCGCTTCACCAAACATTGGTTGCAAACCGACAGCCTCCCTCAACTTGTTTACAAGGTCTTCAACCTTAACACCTCCTATTACTGCAGCCTGTTGCAAGCTTGCAACTTTGGCTACAGTTTTTCTCATTACAGGATTTTTCAGAGTTGAAAAAGCAGATGAAATTTCCAGCAAAACGGCTTCAAGTTCCGGATAATTATCCAGCAATTCTCCAACCTTGGTTTTAGGATTTATATCTGACATAATTTTATTTTGAATATGACAACAATCTTTGCTCGCCTTCCAATTGCCTTAAATGAGTAAGATCCTGAGTAAACTCTATAGTTCCAAGGTATTCTCCCTCACTACCTCTCAAAGCAAAATATTCGATATAAATAAATCTTCCACGCATATTTATCCAGAATGCAGCACTGTCCTGACTACCTGATTTAAAATCATTTAGTATCTGATCTACAACATGAACACTATGAGGAGGATGGCACATCCTAACATCACGTCCTATAATGGCGCGGTTTCGGGTAAATATTCTATCAGGACCAAGGCTGAAAAATTTCACCTTGTCGTTTTTATCGACAAAAGTTAAATCAATAGGTAGAGTTCTGAATAAAGATTCCAGCTCACTTTTATCGAAGCTCCCTGTTGAGAGACCTATACTGTTTTTAGTATTATAGGTTACATCACTTACTTCAACATTTTCAGGCTTCCAGTCAAATTCCGGATCGTACAGACAAAATCCAAAATCCATTGTTTGTTCGTAAACCGACCACCAATCCTGATCAGTAAGGGTATCCATAGACATAGGAAGCAATATTTCTTCTTCTTTGCCTATCATATCTTCAACTCCGTCAACAGCCGGACGCATAACCAGATTTACTGCAGTCTTAATTTCTTCAACAGAAAGACCTCCATGTTCCTGAACAACTTCAATAGAAGCTTTAATATTTGCTCTTATTTCATCATGTTTGCCCCACATAACTTTAGGAGGGCCTGTAATTCCTGCCTTTTCTAAAAATGGAAATAACAAATACTCTTTTCTCTGATAGTGTTTATCTACATCCATCAGACTATTAAACAAGCCGTGAACAGCAATCAACCAGTCAGCTATTTCATCATCTTTTAGATTTCTTACTTTATCGAACATATCGTATAACTGATCGTTGATTTTACCCAGTTCAATATTCTCCTTTTTAAATGTATCAACAGGATGGCCATCAGGAATACTTTTTGCTCCAGTTTGATCTATGTGACCATCAAGTACCATTGAGTGAATATCACAAAGCCTCATAACCTCCTCAACAGGAAGGCCTTCAGAAATCAGTTCCTGCTCTACTTCAACAACGTCATCATATGGAATATCCTGCAAGACTTCTATAAGTCTTTTTCTCACTACATCAGGAGCCTCACCCGAATGCAACTGCAGTATCATATGCTTCAATATCTCTTTTTTCTTTCTGGAATTGTCAATTAACTCGCTCATAATTATTATAGTTTAGATTGTAACAAATGATGTATAAAACTTTCGTTTGTTTTTTTGGCCAGGCCCTGAATAGTTTGCTCACTTACCAATTTATTTATAGACTCTCTGATAGGACCATACTGATCATGTAAAGGGCAAGGATTATTGTTATCACATTTCTTCATTCCAAAACCGCAACCTTCAAAAAGTTTTCCACCTTCTGTAGACAGTATCAACTCTTTTAAAGTCAGTTCAGGTCTGTTCTCATCAAAATAAAAACCTCCCCCCTTTCCTTTTAGCGAAACCACAAATCCAAGCCTGACCATACGTTGAAGAATTTTTGCTGTAAAAGCCTGAGGTGCCTCAATTTCTTTGGCAATCTCACCAATTCCCGGCCTCAATCCCTGATAATTCTGATATTGTATATAGACCAGACTTCTCAATGCGTATTCGGTTTCCTTATTGAACATATTTTTATTTATAACAAACGAAAGTAATTTATGGCTGCAAAGGTACAAGAAATAATTTTAAATCACAAGAAGACCTTTTTGTCTTTTATTAAAAAAGTTTACTATCTTTGCAGCAGAATAATTAAAAACCAAATATAAAAAAGCATATGAAAACTATCGGACAAATTGTTGCAGACGATTATCGCGCTGCCGAGATTTTTAAAAAAGCAGGTATTGACTTTTGCTGTGGAGGCAATAAAACCCTAGAGGCAGCATGTGAAGAAAAAAATGCTGATGCATCGTTTATTTTATCTCAAATAAAGGAACTTGAATTAACAACTCCCGGACAGCATCTTGATTTCAAAAACTGGGATCTTGGATTTTTGTCAGATTACATTGTCAATACACATCACAAATATGTATTAAAAAACTTGCCTCAACTGGTACAATACACTCAAAAGATTGCAGATGTACACGGTGAAAACCATCCAGAATTAGCTAAAGTTGCTTCATTGTTTTATCAAATAAATGCCGAGTTACTTCAACATCTTAAAAATGAGGAAGAAGTACTTTTTCCTGCAATAAAAGAAGCTTTAAAAAGTGATTCATCAGACGCAAGAGCGACTATTAAATCAGAAATCGAAAGAATGGGTGGAGAACATGAATTTGCAGGTGGAGCAATGGATACAATTAACGAAATAACCAATGGCTATTTGGTTCCTGCTGATGGTTGTAATACTTATCACGTCACATTTAAACTTCTTGAAGAGTTTGAAGATGATCTTCATACACATGTACATTTAGAAAACAATATATTATTTCCAAAAGCTCTCAATCTTTAATACAACTTTATCTTTATTAAGTGTCCTTTTTGTCTATTTTTGCAAAAAGGACACTTTTTAATTTATACAGATATGTCTGAACATTTAAACAACAACAAATCAAGAGAAGAAGCGATATGGGCTTTTTCTAAAGAACTAATTTTATCAGGTAATGCAAAAGAAATTATACCTGAATACCAATGGATGATAGATACTGTTTCAGACAGAGAGACTATGCAGGTGATTGACCGGTTAATAGCAGAAAACGATATCCCCTTTAAAACCATAAAGGCAAATATTGCAAAGCTTCTTAATGTTTTTTATCTGTCTCTCAAAAGAAATAACTGGGATAAACCGGATGAAACGCACTTTCTTCATTTCATGATGCTCGAAAACAGAGAGGTAGAAAAGATTATGAATGAAATGAAAGCAGAGATTAAAAACCAGTCAAAACAAAACGAAAAAGATTTTTATCTGGTAAAAAAAAGCCTTAAACAACTTGAAGAATACGAGCTTCATTATATTAAAAAGGAAAATATACTTTTCCCATTTATAGAGAAGACTTTTCCACAATACAGATGCCTTCAACTTATGTGGTCTTTTCATGATGATTTCAGAAGGTTACTAAAAGAGCTAAATGAAATCTTATCAACAGAGTCACCTGACCAGACTACTCTTTACAAAAAACTGGGAGATTTGTATTTCGTGGTTTTACCGATAATATTCAGAGAAGAGTACATAATATATCCGATTGCATATCAATC
>CAZFUO010000098.1:0-8608 GCA_964522065.1 uncultured Bacteroidales bacterium
GCCCGTAGTATGGATGTTTATATCACCAAGCTAAGAAAGCTTCTTAAGGATGATGCTAGTGTGCAAATAATGAATATACACGGAAAGGGTTATAAGCTAGTTGTTCCGGAGTAGATTTTTTATTTATAAACGTTTGGTGTTAAGGCAAATTATGCCTATCTTCGCCCCGCTTTTTAAAAAGCACAATAAAAACTATTATTAAACATTTTTATGAACAATTACGAAACCGTTTTCATTTTAACTCCCGTTTTGTCTGAGCCTCAGATGAAGGAAGCGGTAGAAAAATTCAAAGCTCTGCTGGTGGCAGAAGGCTCTGAAATTGTGAATGAAGAATCCTGGGGATTGCGCAAGCTGGAATATCAGATTGCAAAGAAATCTACCGGTTTCTATCAGCTCATTGAGTTTACAGCTAACCCTGATGTGGTAGCTAAGTTAGAATTAAATTTCCGTCGCGATGAGCGCGTGATTCGCTATCTGACAGTTCGTCAGGATAAGTATCACAAGCTTTATGCTGACAAGAGAAGAGGTATCAAACAATCAAAAGAAGTAAAGGAGAACTAAATTATGGCACAAAATACATCTGAGATTCGTTATCTGACTCCTCCGACAGTAGATTTGAAAAAGAAAAAATATTGTCGTTTTAAGAAAAGTGGTATTCGTTTTATCGATTACAAAGACCCTGAATTTTTAAAGAAATTCCTTAATGAGCAAGGTAAAATTTTACCTCGTCGCCTTACAGGAACTTCACTAAAATTCCAACGTAAGGTAGCCCAGGCCGTAAAACGTGCAAGACATCTTGCTTTACTGCCTTTCGTAACTGATATGATGAAATAATTAGCTAAGAAGGATACATATGGAAATTATATTAAAAGAAGATATAACCAATTTGGGATATAAGGATGATGTCGTAACCGTTAAAGACGGATATGGAAGAAATTTTCTTATACCTCAGGGTAAAGCTGTTATCGCATCTGAATCAGCTAAGAAAGTTTTAGCAGAAAATCTTAAACAACGTGCGCATAAGCTTGCTCAGGTTAAGAAAGATGCAGAAGCATTAGCTGCTAAATTAAAAGGTGTTTCATTAACTATTGGTGCAAAGGTTAGTTCAACAGGCAAGATTTTCGGATCTGTTGGTGCTATCCAGGTTGCTGAGTCTCTTGAAAAATCAGGATTTGAAGTAGATCGTAAAACAATCACTATAAAAGATTCTGTTAAAGAAGTTGGCAATTATGTTGCAACAGTTAAATTACATCGCGAAGTGAGTGTTGAAATTCCTTTCGAAGTAGTTGCTGAATAAGTTTAGCATTATCAATAAATAAAAAAAGCCGGTCTATTCAGACCGGCTTTTTTTATTTTATATTCAGAAATAAACAAAAAAAAAGTCCGTTGATAAACAACGGACTTAAAATTTCTTTTTTTCTTTCTCAATTACTGAGCAACAACTGTTGAATCAACAGCTACAGCAGATGAATCAACTGCAGGAGCTTCTTCTACAGCAACAACTTCTTCAGTTGCAACTTCTTCAGCAGGAGCTTCTGCTTGTTTGTTACCACATGATGCGAAAGAAACTGCTACAACAACAGCGAAGAATAAAACTAACTTTTTCATTTTTTTTTGTTTTAAAACAATAAATAGGAGTTCTTTGAAATCGCGGCAAAATTAAGTATAAATTTTGTGATGTGTACAAAAAAATGTGAAAAAATATAAAAAACTTTTGTTTTTGTTCAAAAATCGCCAAATATGAATAAATATGCGGTAAAAAATTCGCTTTTATGCATTTTATTTGAATTTATACAACAAATATTTCTACGATTTTATCAAGTGACGATTTTACTTAACTTTGTATCAGATATAGATTTTTATGATTGATACTTCTTTTTTAAAAACCAGGAAGGTTGCATATCTGAGTTTAGGCTGCAAGTTGAATTTTGCAGAAACTTCCAGTATTGGACGAATTATGTCTGATGCAGGATACAGAAAAATCAAACCGGGCGAGACTCCTGATGTTTGCATTATTAATACTTGTTCTGTTACTGATACTGCCGATAAAAAAAGCAGGCAGGCAATTAACAGGCTAATAAAAAAATATCCCGATTCTAAAATTGTGGTAACCGGTTGCTATGCTCAATTAAAGCCGGGGGAAATATCACATATACCCGGAGTCGATTTGATTTTAGGTGCTAACGAAAAATTTGATATTCCGGGACATTTAGAGGAGATACAAAAAGGTATGCCTCCAACAGTATTGACCTCCAAACTAAGTGATATAAAAAAATTCAAGCCATCTTTCTCCAGAGATGACAGAACCAGGTATTTTTTAAAGATTCAGGATGGTTGTGATTACTATTGTACTTATTGTACCATACCTATGGCCAGGGGTAGAAGCAGAAATGGCTCGATTTCAGAAATGGTTGACATGGCTTGTCAAATAGCTGCCGAAGGAGGTCGTGAAATCGTGCTTACAGGCGTTAATATAGGTGACTATGGTAAAACCACAGGAGAGTCTTTTATCGACCTGCTAAAGGCTCTGGATGAAGTCGAAGGTATTGAGAGATTCAGAATTTCATCAATTGAGCCAAACTTGCTAACTCACGAGATCATTGATTTCGTGGTTTCATCAAAAAAGATTGCTCCACACTTCCATATTCCTTTGCAGTCTGGCTGTGACGAGTTGCTGTCATTGATGCAAAGGAAGTATAACACGGCACTATTCAGAGACAGAATTGAATACATAAAAAGTAAACTTCCTCATGCATTCATTGGTATAGATGTCATTGTTGGAAGCAGAGGAGAGACTCAGGAGCTTTTTGAAAAAGAGTTTGAGTTTATAAATAGTTTGGATTTTAGTCAGTTGCATATATTTTCTTATTCTGAAAGGCCGGGAACTAAAGCTCTTTCAATTGACCATGTGGTTAGTTCTCATGATAAAAAGTTAAGACATATAAAACTACAGGATCTTTCAGATAGAAAGTGGAATGATTTTTATAATAGGTTTACAGGAACCACCTCGCATGTTTTGTTTGAACACTCAGTTAGTGACGGATTGATGCATGGCTTTACTGATAACTATATAAGAGTTGAGGCTTTGTATGATAAGGATTTGATTAATAAGATAGTAAAGGTTAAACTCGGTGGTTTTAATACTGACAGGTCGGCTTTAAAATCAGAGATTTTATAAAATAAAAATGGACAAGGTTTTATCATATCTGGTTTTTAGCATATTTAAGTTAATATCTCTTATTCCTTTGAGGGTGTCTTATGTCTTTTCTGATCTTGTGCTTTATCCAATAGTGTATTATATTGCAAGGTACAGAATTAAGGTAGTAAGGATGAATTTAAAAAACAGCTTTCCTGAAAAGTCATCAAAAGAACTTAAGATTATTGAGAGGAGGTTTTACAGACATTTTTGTGATTCTTTTTTTGATTCGGTTCGAATTTTGAGTATGTCGAGAAAAGAGGCTGATGAAAGAATGAAGTTTACAAATACCGGTGTTATTTTTGATGCCCTTAATCAAAATAAAGGCGTTGCTTTGTTGTTTGGCCATTATGGTAGTTGGGAGTATCTGACACTTATTTATAATCATTTAGTCGATAAAGGTGTTAAGAATATTTACGGAGTTTATATGCCAATAAAAAGTAAGCCGGTAGATTATTTGTTTCTTAAAATCAGAACTCATTTTGATGGAGAGGTTGTAACTAAAAAAGGCGTTTTCAGAGAAGTAATTCGTTTGAAGCAGAAAGGGCAAAACGGGGTTTTCGGATTGATAAGTGATCAATCTCCCATTATTTCTGATTTGAATTACTGGACAACTTTTTTAAATCAGGATACTGCTTTTATAACTGGTTTTGAAAGAATGGCAAGGCAGACAGATATGGCTGTAATATATGGAGATGTTAGAAGAGTCAAAAGGGGACACTATACTGCAGAGTTGAAGTTGATCTCTTCAGACCCTGCTAATGAAGAACTCTATTCTGTTACAGAGCAATATGCAAAGATGATGGAAGCTACTATTGTAAGAGAACCTTCCTATTGGTTGTGGACTCACAAGAGGTGGAAACATAAAAGGACTTCAATAAACGATATAAAATGAATTATAAAGTATCTGTTGTTATTTTAAACTGGAACGGTAAATCTCTTCTGGATTCTTATCTTTCTGACGTAATTAAATACAGTTCGACAAAAAGTGAATTACAAACTGAGATTGTTGTTGCTGATAACGGATCTACAGATGGTTCCATTGAATACCTTAAAGAAAAATACAGTAAAGAAGTCCGAATTATTGATTTGCATGAAAACCACGGTTTTGCTGAGGGTTATAATCTTGCCCTAAAACAAGTCGATTCGGAATATGTGGTTCTGCTTAACTCTGATGTTGAGGTTACTGAAGGCTGGCTGGATATTTTAATTGAATTTTTAGACAGTAATACTGATGTTGCTGCTTGTCAGCCAAAGATAAGATCTTTAAGAAACAGAGAATTGTTTGAGCATGCAGGAGGGTCAGGTGGTTTTATTGATATTTTGGGATATCCTTTTTGCAGGGGAAGGGTTTTGTCAGAACTTGAAAAGGATATTGCTCAATATGATGATGTAGTGGATATTTTTTGGGCTACAGGTGCTTGTTTATGCATAAGAATGGATGAATATAAAAACTCCGGGGGGCTTGATGCCGGCTTTTTTGCGCATATGGAAGAGATCGATTTGTGTTGGAGGCTAAGAAGCAGAGGAAAAAGAATAGTTTGCGTTCCAAAAAGTGTGGTCTTTCATTTAGGTGGCGCTACTCTTAATAAAGAAAATCCGCATAAAACTTTTCTGAACTACAGAAATAATCTTTTAATGCTTTATAAGAATTGCAGCCGAAGGGTTTTAATGCCTGTTATGATAATAAGATTTTTTCTTGATTATCTTTCTTTGCTTCTTTTTTTACTTTCCGGTAAACCGGGTGACGCAAAGGCTGTATTAAGGGCAAGGCTGGCTTTTTTGAAAATATACAGTAGTTATAGGGCTAAGAGGTCGGAAAACCTGAGAATGGCTGAGAACAAGGTTATTCCTCAAATATATAAAGGTAGCATTCTTTTGGAATACTACCTTTTAGGGAAAAAACGTTTTTCGGAGATAATTAAAGACTAGTTTAATATCCCAGTATTTTCATCATCGATTTGTAGCTTTGTTCTTTAGCAAATAACTTTGTGTAATACTCTCCGTTTTCATCAATATCTATAAGTACCATTTTAGGTGAAGGTATAAGGCAATGCTGTATGCCTCCATAACCACTTAGAGATTCCTGATAAGCTCCACTATGGAAAAAGCCGATGTATTGCTCTCTTCCCGGAACAATCTTTGGTAGAAAAACGGCATTTGAATGGGCTTCTGAGTTATAAAAATCTTCACTATCACAAGTAAGTCCGCCTAAATGTACTCTTTGGTATTCAGAATCCCAGTTGTTGATGGCTAACTGTACGAACCTTTGATTTATAGCCCAGGTGTCTGGCAAGGTAGTTATAAATGAGCTGTCAATCATATTCCAGAGCTCTCTGTCATTCTGTTGCTTCTGATTGATGATAGAGTATAGCATCGCTCCACTTTCACCAACTGTGAAAGATCCGAATTCGGTGAAAATGTCAGGCTCTTTAACCTTGTTTTGTGTACATATGTTTTTAATCTGAGAAATAATCTCTTCAGCCATATACTCATAATCATAATCAAAATCAAGACTAACCTGTACAGGGAAACCGCCGCCAATGTTAATGCTATCCAATTCGGGGCAAATCTGCTTAAGCTCACAATATAACTCAACTGCTTTGGTAAGTTCATTCCAGTAGTAAGCTGTATCTTTTATGCCGGTGTTTATAAAGAAGTGTAGCATTTTAAGTTCTACCAACGGATTTGAATTTATCTTTTCAAGATAATAAGGTATGATATCGTTGTATCTGATGCCAAGTCTTGAAGTATAAAAATCAAATTTAGGCTCTTCTTCTGATGCAATTCTAATACCAACTTTGACCTTTCTTTCCATATTATCCATAAGAAGATCTAGTTCGAACTTGTTATCTAAAATTGGTATAGTGTTACTGAAGCCTTGATTAATAAGATTTTGAATATTCTCAATATATTGTGGCCTTTTAAATCCGTTACAGATAATATACTTCTCTTTTGATATTTTATCGTTCTCAATAAGAGCTTCAATAATATTAATATCAAATGCGGATGAGGTTTCGATATGTACATTCTGTTTAAGCACTTCATCTAAAATGAATGAAAAGTGTGAGCTTTTTGTGCAATAACAATAATGATAGTCGCCGTCATATTCAGCCTTTGCCATTGCTACATTAAACATTCTTCTGGATCTCTGTATGTTCTGGCTTATTTTAGGCAGATAAAATATCCTTAATGGAGTACCATACTGTTTAATAATATCCATAAGAGGAATATTAAACCATGACAATTCGTTGTCAATCAGAGTGAACTCCTCATTTGGGAATTCAAAAGACTGCTCAATCAAATGAATGTACTTATTTTTCATTCTTTTTTTATTTGTTTTTTTAATCTAACTCACCCGGATTGGCTGTATTTATCTAATCCGGATAACTTAGATTGATTTAAATTGTAAAAAGGACGACAAAAATACTTATTTTATTGAGATAGAGCTATAAAACTCGGATATTTTTTTTATCTGTTAAGAATTATACTGGCACTTTCCATCTGGCCTATTATAGGAGGGTTTATTTTAGTCACTTTCAGTTCAATGCTTTCAATTTTTTTAAAGTCTTTCTTTAAAGCAGTGCAGATGTTTTCGGCCAGATGTTCTATTAGTTTGCATGGTACATCCATTACTTTTTTAACAGTCTGATATACTTCTGCATAGTTTAATGCTTCTTCTATGTTGTCTGAGATACAAGCCTGTTTGAAATCTCCACCTATTTTAAGGTCGACAATGAATGTGTTTCCTACTTTTGATTCTTGTGGGTTAACTCCGTGAAATGCAAAGAAGCTCATATTTGAGAGTAAAAGGTAGTCCATCTTTTTTTTCACAAAGTTAGTTATTATTCAAAAAAAAGAGGGATTGCCTGAAAGCAAATCCCTCTTTAATAAAATTTCTGAGTGATTATCCGCATTTAGAAAAATCGCAGCTTGTACAATGTAAACATCCTTCCTGAAAAACCAAGGTTTCATTTCCACAAGAGGGGCAAATTTGTCCTTTTGCAGCGGTTCCTTTAGGGAGGTATTTGTTGAGAGCTCTTTCAACACCATTTTTCCATGTATTGATAGACTCACTGTCAAGTTCTAAACCCTGAACAAGTTTGATTACCTGGTCTATAGGCATACCATATCTTAATACACCTGAAATCAGTTTTGCGTAATTCCAGTATTCTGAGTTGAACTTTTCAGAAAGACCTTCTATTGTGGTTTTATAACCTCTTTTGTTTGAAAACTGGAAGTCATATCTTTTAAGTCCGGTTTCGTCGTCTATATTTTTAATGATTTTACCATTTGTGATATTCTTAGGAAGCATAATGCCTTCGTCATCATCCTGAATACCGGTAAAGATCTCATACGGGCGACCACTGTTTAGTCCGATAAATGCAATCCATTTATCTTTGTTGTTCTGGAATCTTACTACATCTGCTTCTAATTCTTTTGGGCGTTTGGGAGTGTGTTCCGGATAGCAAATTAGTTTCTTATCAGACTTTTCTATTATCTCAGCTTCGTTGGGTTTTTCTTCTTTTTTGCCTTCGCCGGCTGATATTAAAACTCCTGAGCGGCTGCCATCTCTGTAAACTGTACAACCCTTACATCCACATTTCCATGCTTCCATATAAAGCTTTCCAACAAGTTCTTCGCTTACATCGTTAGGAAGGTTTATTGTTACACTGATTGAATGGTCCACCCACTTTTGAATACGACCTTGCATTTTTACTTTTTGCAGCCAGTCGACATCATTTGCTGTGGCTTTGTAATATGGAGATTTCTGAATTAATTCATCGAGCTCGCTTTGTTCATATTTCTTTGCGGTCGGGTATCCGTTTGCCTCCATCCAGGTAACAAATTTGTGATGGAATACAATATATTCTTCAAAGCTGTCGCCGCTTCCATCAACATGATCTATTCTGGCTTCTTTATCGTTAGGATTTATCTTTCTTCTGCGTTTGTAAACCAAATTAAACGCAGGCTCAATACCCGATGTGGTTTGAGTCATAAGACTGGTGGTTCCGGTAGGAGCAATTGTTAAACAGGCAATATTACGACGGCCATATTTTTTCATGTCTTCTAACAAAGATTTGTCTTCATCACCCAGTCTTTTGATAAAAGGATTTTCTTTTTCACGATTAAAATCAAAAATCTCAAATGCACCTCTTTCTTTTGCTAAAGAAACAGAAGATCTGTAAGCTTCAACTGCTACACACTTGTGGATTTTTTCTGAAAAATCTGATGCTTCTGAAGTGCCGTAAACAAGATTTAAAGCAGCTAGCATGTCACCTTCTGCAGTTGTTCCTACTCCGGTACGTCTGCCCATCAATGTCTTTTTTCTGATTTTTTCCCAAAGTTGCAACTCGGTGTATTTTACTTCTTCATTTTCAGGGTCGGTATCGATTTTTGCTATTATCTGAT
>CAZFUO010000099.1:0-8520 GCA_964522065.1 uncultured Bacteroidales bacterium
GAGGATGCACTATGGGGTCACCATAAACTTCACTCGTTGATGCCTGAAGAATCTTTGCTCCTATTCTTTTTGCATTACCCAGCATATTTATTGCACCCATTACAGATGTCTTGACAGTTTGAATAGAGTCCCTTTGATAATGAATTGGAGATGCAGGGCAAGCCAGATTATAAATCTCATCTACTTCAGAATAATATGGAAAAGTAACGTCATGTCTTATAAGCTCAAAACGTGGATTTGGAATCAGCTTTAATATATTAGATTTAGAACCGGTAAAAAAGTTATCAAGGCAAATAACAGAATTACCCTCATCCAACAATCTTGCACATAAATGAGAGCCAATGAAACCTGCTCCTCCGGTTATCAAAATTTGTTTCATTTCTAAAGTATTATCTTTTTATTTGTATATAAGGCCATCGGTTTCATTCGGATTTGCATACCAGTTTGTAAAGTTTAAACCTCCTGAAGTACACCATCCCGAAAATTGAGGATAAGCCTCAGTTATATTTATTTGCTCAACGGGATAATTAAACCTGAATGGAACAAGTAAACCCCAAATCATATTTCCGGGAGTAGTATAGTAAACGCCGTTTATTGAGTTATCGTATCCTCTGCCAAGCTTGGTCCAATCATTCTTTTTTGTAGGTGTATAACCACTTAAATGAACCTCAGTTCTTTTCTCTGAATTCTCATTTCCGTTTGAGACTATGAAAAAATTCATTTTCATTACATTAACCTGCGACATCTCTAAAGGCTGGGATAAATTTATAGTTATAAGATTTTTCTTTGCACTTACTCCGGGCTCATTACTATAAGTATTTATCATTTTAATAGTATTCTGTGTTATTTCAGGTATCAACACACTATGAGCATCATCAAAAAATGGAACCACAGCCTTATCCTGACCAGATTCACTTCCATTCAAATTGAGTGGGAATATCTTGTTTAATATCATAGAATTGTCACTATAAGAAACACTGGAAATTGCAGTGGGTAGAAGTTCGTCAAATTGTACAGCAGCTGCTATTCTCTTTCTTGCACCAACAGCCCTTAACTCTGTTTCAATTGTTATTCCGGTAATTAAATTAGCAGAATTCTGAAGATATCCTACAGACAGGCCTAAAACTAAATCATTCAAATCGTAATCTCCAATTGCAGGCCATTGGTCTTCAAATAAAAGAGTATAATTGGTTGATTGTGGCACCGAAATAGGAAATACCGGATCAACAGGAGTGATATCTGGTGGTAAAACCACATTTCCTCCACCATTACAACTTCCTGAAGGAATTGTTGTACCAGATGCATTTGTTTTAGACCACCTTACCTCATCATCATTTAAGTAAAATGAATTCCATTTATTAGTCCCTTTAAAATGGCTGGTATTTTCAATTTCCAGATTGCCCTTATAATAAACGCATTGATAACTTCCATTACCGGGTTTAACGTGGACTAATCTCGCAAGAGAATAGCTTTGTCCTATTGCCGTCACAGTACTTTGATTACTACTGAATGTAACATCGATAGCTTCCCATATAGCCGAAGATTGCAGATTGACTTTTGTACCAGAACCATCAAAGCCAACAGATTTAAATCTTGACCCCTCTTTAATATTTACGGTTGAGCCTGATAAATCTGTAAAGTCACCCTGTACTTCAAAATTACAATTTGCATTAAAAACAGAATTAACAGTAGAAATACTACCAGAAATAATAGTGCCTGTATTTGAAATTACAGCCCCGTTAGCATCTGTTCTACCCGTAATTGTCAAATATCCTTTATTATCAATTTCACCATTAGTAAGATTCACATTTTGCAAACTCATATTTGCATAGTTAACCACTTGATTTTCTTTATTTCTGGTAATCAGAGCAGATCTAATTTCAAGTGTTCCTGAATAATTAATTATTCTTGCAGAATTACTTATTTCTGTTTGCCCAAGCAACATCAAACCATAATTATGAAGTTCACCTGCCCACATATTTATTGCAGCATTCAGAGTGTTAAGACTACCATTACTCTGGACTACAATTTTTGAAGAAGTACTAAGTTCAAAAATATTCTGAGAACTTGCATTAAGTGCTCCTTCCACATACAATACCGAACCCGCAGAAAATCTGATTTTACCTGTATATGTAATTCCATCAGGAATCAAATATGATAATCCTGGTTGAAGAGTTATAGCAGAAGATACGTTTGCATTAAGCAAAATCGCATTTGCAGGTGTGGTTTCCTTTAAAACAGAAGGCTTAACCTCCACAATCTCAGGAATATTATTGATATTTGATATTACATTATCAGACTCCGGACTAAAATCAAAGACTAGATTATCATCATTTAAAGTCAAAGATTGAACGACCTCGACTTTTTGAGGATCAATTTGTTTTATAAATACTTTATCAATAGCATCAGCAACAGCGAGCAAAACCTTAAAATCAGAGTTTTTTCTGGCAACACCTTTAGCAAGTATAACTGCTGAAGAATCTATAACAGGATTAGCATCATATATTTCTATTGTATAATAATACCTGCCATCAAATTTATCATCAGATTTAACAGTGAGATCAACCTCTTTAAGATTTGACCAATCAAAACCGGCAGGAACATTCAGGCCTGCAATACCCTCAGGTACAACATATTCTATAGTGTTTGTAATACATGAATTATGTAGAAACATAAACCCTGCTAAACACAGAAAAACATATAATTTGTAACGCTTTTCCATAATAGTATTTTTAAAGCGAATATTTTACGAATATAAGAATTTTTATGCGAACAAATCACATTTGAGTTTGTTGATTTTATTGGAAAAATCTTAATTCTTTTTTTCTATCTTTGGACTATGTAATAAGTATAAACACCCCTTAAATAAACAGAAACACTCCATGAAAAAGAAAATTCTTATACTTGACGATAAAGAATCTATTGCTAAAATTGTAACTTTCTACCTTTCATCTGAATTTGAAATAACATGGCATGAAAATCCAATTAAAGGTATTGCATGGCTTCAGGCCGGAAACATTCCTGACCTGATTATTTCTGATATAAAAATGCCTGAAATGAGAGGTGATGAATTCCTGAAATATGTAAAAACAAACGAGCTTTTCAAACCGATTCCTGTTATCATGCTTTCAAGCGAAGACAGTACAAGTGAAAGAATCAGACTACTTCAGGAAGGAGCTGATGATTATATCGTTAAACCTTTTAATCCAATGGAATTAAAAATACGAATTAAAAAGATTTTAGGATGAGAAAGAAAGTTTTTTATATAGGTGACGACAACTCTGCAATCGACAATTTTATTGGAACGATAGATCAAAATGTTGAGATTTTTGATTCTGTTAATCACATATTAAAAAACAAACACCTTTATAAGGGCATACAGGCTATGCTCTTTTTTTATGAGAAAAAAGATATAAACATAGACCTTACAAACATAAAAAAACTTCATGAGGCTTTCCCTCATGGTTATTTTATTTTGGTAACCGATCAAATTAAGAACGAAGAGGTTTCCAAATATATTAAGAACGGTATACAAGATACTGTATGCAAAGACTTTGATCTCAAAAGATACAATCAGATTTTAGGCTTTTATTTTAATCATCAGGAAAAAGTAAAAAATGCATTTATAAGCGAAAAATCAGAAAATATAAAGCTTTTCAAATTACCATTATGGAAAAGGACATTTGATATTCTTGCTTCTTCTGCTGCAATTATAGCTTTATCTCCATTACTTGTTTTAGTTGCTTTAGCTATAAGACTGGAAAGCAAGGGTTCGATAGTTTACAAATCAAAAAGAGTAGGCAGTAATTACAAGGTTTTTGAATTTCTAAAATTCAGATCAATGTATACAAATGCCGACAAAAGATTAAAAGAACTTTCAAATTTAAATCAATACGGAGAATCTGCCGAAAAAGAAATTGAAAAAATCGAAATAGACAATTTACCTCTTTCTGAAGGGAACGAACAATTTATGATGGTTTCTGACGATTTTGTGTTAACTGAAGAAGATTTCATTTCAATGCAAAGGACAAAACAGGAAAACGCATTTGTAAAACTGGAAAAAGATCCCAGAATTACTAAGATTGGTCAATTTATAAGAAAATACAGTATTGATGAATTACCTCAGTTATTTAATATTTTAAAAGGTGATATGTCAGTTGTCGGTAACAGGCCTTTACCATTATATGAAGCTGAACTATTAACCAGAGATGAATATATAGACAGATTCATGGCACCTTCAGGTCTTACAGGTTTATGGCAGGTAGAAAAAAGAGGCGGAGCCGGAAAGATGTCTGCAGAAGAAAGAAAAAATCTTGATATTAAATATGCAAAGGAATTCTCTTTCAAAATGGATATATCAATAATTTTCAGAACATTTACAGCCTTTATTCAAAAAGAAAATGTATAAAAAACACATCGTACTAATTATTCTCTCAATAATTGTACCTGCTTTACAAATTTGTGCACAAACGATCAAAACAGAAGCTAAAGCTTCTACTGGAGATACTTTGTCCATTGGAAATGTGGAGTTAATGAATATTGAACTTCCTCCTTTACAAAAACTCCTCGAAACCGCTATCAACGCTCCAACTGTAGAAATGTACAGAGCATTAAAAAAAGAAAACGAAGGAAGATTATCTCTTATTAAAAATGAATGGATGAATCATGTTAGAGGGGTTTTAAACTATTCATACGGATCTATGGGATCTATGACAGAAACGAGTGCAAGTGGACAATCTACATATTTTCAATATTTTGGAGAACAAATGTCACTTTATAATATTGGTGCGACAATATCTTTACCTGTTGATCTATTCTTAAATAGAAAAAATAAATTAAACATTTATAAATCACTGGTTGAACAATCTGACTATAAAATTCTTGAAGCACTTGAACAAAGAAAGATGCTTATTGTTGAAAATTATTCAATGGCTGTTCAAAATTTAGAATTACTCAGAGTTTCTCAAGATGCACTTTCAATTGCAAAAGCTAATGTAAAGTTAGGAGAATTTGAATACATCAACGGTAGTATGGTTCTAGATGGATTAAATGAGTTAAGGCGAGAAGAAACAGTTGCATTATCAACTCATCAAGAGGCAAAAACAGCACTTACTATAGCTATATTAAAATTAGAGCTTTTAACGAATATTAAAATAATTAAGTAGCACTATGAATCAAGTCACACATGTATTTCTATTCTTATATAGAATTCGTTACTGGATTATAATACCACCTTTTATAGTAACTTTTCTTGTAGTGTATTTCACTAATAATATGTCAAAAAATTATGAAGCAAGCACAACCATATATACGGGCATAACTTCATCTCCTAGTCTAGATGGAATAACAGCTAATATTTTAACAACAAATAATTCCTTTGACAATATAATAAATCTTGTAAAATCAAGATCCATACTTGAACAAGTTTCATTAAAATTATTTGCACAAGGCATGATTTATGGGAATACCGAAAAAGACAATAACTATATTAAATCAGAAAATTACATTAATCTAATAAATATTGTACCTGAAGATGTAAAAAAACTTATAGATAAAAACTCTATAGAAAACACTTATATAAAACTGCTAAATTATAAAAGAGAAACAAGTGAAAATTTTATTTTTGGTCTTCTTAACTGGGAACACAAGCACTATAGCATATCCAACTTGAGTAAAATACAAGTTAAAAGACTTGGTTCAAGTGATATGATAGAAATAAAATTCTCCAGTGACGATCCAGGTATTGTTCACAACACTCTACTAATTTTAAATGATGTAATTAGTAGAGAATTCTCAGACTTACAACTTAAATCATCTAATGATGTCATTATATTTTTTAATAATCAATTGAACGATATAAAAAAAGCATTAATAAGTGCAGAAGATTCATTACTGAAATTCACTTTGGATGCAAAAATTATAAATTATGATGAGCAAACAAAAATAATGACTTCATCAAGGCGAGATTACAACGACCAATACGAACAAGCAATAACTGATTTTTACACATCTGCTCATTTAATTGAGGGTCTGGAAAAACAATTAAATGAAAGAGTTGGATTACTTAAAGAGAACAAAAAGTTTCTTTTAACTCTAGAAACGGTTTCATCTTTGGCAAAAAAGATTTCTGAACTTGAAACATTTTCTGATGAATCATCAGGTAGCAGAATTAGTATAATCCCAAAATACAAAGAGATGCTAAAAAAAACCGAAGCCGAATTACAAGACATAACAACATCTATAAGCTCAAAAAAGTTGACAAAAGAAGGGCTTACACTTGATCAGGTTATTTCAGAATGGCTAGCTCAATTAATAATAAATGAGAAATCTAAAGCTCAAATAGAAGTATTCAAAGAAAGAAAAACAAATATGGATGAAGAATTCATACAATTCTCTCCTATCGGACCAAATATGAGAAGAATTGAAAGAGAAATTGCTGTTCTTGAAAATTCATATCAGAATACTCTACAAAGTCTTGCACAAGCTAGACTTAAACAAAAAGATATTGAAATGAAAAGCACAACTCTAAAGATTGTTACAAAACCAATATACCCTTTAAATGCAATTGGTTCAAAAAGAAAAATAATGGTTGCTGTAGCCTTTATTGGTTCTATTGTTTTTATATTAGGATTCTTTTTGATTATAGAGTTACTTGACAAAACATTAAGAGATAAACACAGAGCAGAGTATCTCACAAAGTCTAAAGTATTGGGAGCTTTTCCTGGAAAACCGAAGTTAAAACACAGAGGTTATATTTTAGAGACTAATAGAAGAGCAACTACTTATATTTGCAATAGAATACTTCAACATATTAAATCAAACGGAACTACAGTTATAAACGTTTTAAGTAATGAACCAAAAGAAGGCAAAACTCATGTAATCACAAACATAAAAGAATACCTTGAAGAACTAGGTTTTATCGTAAGTTATTTATCACATGGGGTAAACTTTAATGAAAAAACAAGAGATTATCTGTTAGCTGAGAATTTTCAACAACTTTCAAGAGAAAATATTTCTATAAGTGACATTGTAATAATTGAATACCCTGCATTAAAACTGTCTAGTATACCTAACAGTTTATTAAATTCTTCTTCTTTAAACATTTTAATTGCAGATGCTACAAGAGCATGGAAAGATATTGACCAATCAATCATTGATCAGATAAAAGAAAGAGAAAAAGAAACATCATTAATGGTTGTTCTTAACAATGCCAAGCGAATAGCAGTAGAAGACTTTACTGGTCAACTTCCGCCATATACTAAACTAAGAAATTTCGTTCACAAAATACTACAATTAGGATTAACAGCAGAAAAAGTAAATTATGCAGAGTTGGACCCTAAATAAATGGATAGGATTTTCGTTTTTATTAATAGGAATGATTATTATTGCTGTTTTAGTTATAAAAGAGCAAATTATTCTTGGGCTTATTTTTTCACTTATACCATTATTGATTATATCATTGGTATTTATAATTAATAATCCTTATTGGGGAATGATTATTTTGTTCGTTAATAATTATTTTCTAATGGGTTTTTCAAGATATGTAACAATTCCAGCTATAGGTATTTTAACTGACGCACTTATCTTTTTTATTTTTTTCTCTTTAATACTTCGTTCAATACAACATAAAGATGTTGAATGGAAGAGAGCAATTAACAGTGGAGCGATTGTTTTTTCTATTTGGACTATTTATTGTTTTTTTGAATTAGCAAATCCAACAGCTGTTTCAGAGGCTTGGATGGCCTCCATTAGATCACTTACATTATATCCCATTGCTGTAATAATATTAACTTCTATAATTCTTAGAAAACCTAAAGACATCGTTACTATCTTAAATTTATGGGCAGTATTTACAATTTTAGCTTTTATCAAAACTATTATTCAGAAGAACATTGGTTTTGATAGTGCTGAGAACAGGTGGTTATCAAATCCAGATAATGCCAGTACACACTTAATATCAACAGGCACCAGGTATTTTTCTTTTTTTACAGATGCAAGTAATTTAGGTTCAAATATGGGCTTAGCTATGGTAATATTTTTAATTTCATCTATTTATACAAAAATAATATCAACAAGAATATTTTATATATTGACTGGCATTCTAGGAATGATTGCAATGTTCTTATCAGGTACCAGAGGGGCTATTGCAGTACCAATAGCAGGTTTCTTTTTATACACATTACTTTCTAAAAACACCAAAATTATTGTATCTTCAATATCATTAATCGTGTTAGTTTTTTTCTTTTTTATGTTTACTACTATTGGACATAATAATCAATATATAAGAAGAATGAGGTCAGCATTCAATCCTGATGACCCATCACTTCTGGTTAGATTAGAAAATCAAAAAAAATTATCCGATTACTTAAGAACCAAACCTTTTGGAGAAGGAATAGGGTTAAGTGGTGGAGCTGCAAGACGTTTTGATCCAAATCGCCTTACTACTAATATACCTAATGACTCTTGGTATGTAAAAGTCTGGGTAGAAACAGGAGTAACAGGAGTTACTCTTTTTCTGGC
>CAZFUO010000100.1:0-8443 GCA_964522065.1 uncultured Bacteroidales bacterium
GGAGAATATGGTCGAAATTGGTTCGGGAGCAAAAAGAGATATTGGAGATATTCACTTATCAAGATATGCATAATGGATATAGTGACTTCATGCAGTGTTTAACAAAGATTTGAAATGAAACTAGCATACATTGAAGGAAAGACGTTTGACAAAGCGAATTTTAAGATTAATATTCCAGAAAAGGGCGAATATGAGAATTGCCGTTTTATTAATTGCGATTTTTCAGACATTGATCTTTCAGATTTTAGGTTCACAGATTGTGAGTTTACAGCTTGCAATTTAAGTTTGGCAAAATTGACAAAAACTGCATTTCATGACATAAAATTTAAGGATTGTAAGATGTTGGGACTGCGTTTTGACAATTGTAACGAATTTGGGCTTTCATTTAGCTTTGAAAACTGCATTTTAAATCATTCTACTTTTTACAAGACTAAAATCAGAAAGACTATTTTCAAAAACACTAAGTTGCAGGAAACTGATTTTACAGAATGCGACTTGACAGATTCGCTGTTTGATAATTGCGACCTAATCAGGGCGACTTTTGACAGTACAATTATAGAAAAAGCAGATTTTCGCACTTCGTACAATTATTCAATAGACCCTGAAATCAACCGAATTAAGAAAGCAAAGTTTTCGATTTCGGGCATTGCAGGCCTTCTGGACAAATATGACATTGAAATTGAACATAATTATTGAAGAAATATTTTCTATTATTCCCATTCTGAAATTACCAATATTTGATGTATTTGCTAAAAAATCACATTTTTAGTACCAATAATGTGTTTTTTTGCACATTTTATGTCGAGTTGTTCTACAATTGAATCATTTACCACAATTTCATTTAAATAGTCTCATGTTTGATTGCTTGTTCAAACGCTTTTAGTTGTACCATGTTCACATTTACAAATATTTGCACTTCGATTTTTTATTTATACATTTGCAGCACTAAAACTATTTGATGTTTAATTTTATTCTGGATATTGTCAAGTAAGTAATCATTGTCATAGAGTGACTTTGATTATACCATTTTATGCTCAGGCAAACTCTTGCCTGGAGTATTTTTCATACACACATCTCAAGTATTTAAAATGGACAGATAACTAATCTAAGTTAGTATCTGGTACTTAATGCAGACACAATGTCACGAAATAAAATTTTACACGAAAATCCGATGGAGTCATTTATTTGCGCTTCATGCGGTAAAGCGGTTTCTCCGGTTGAATTTGGAGGAAAACACCGAAACCACTGTCCACACTGCCTGTGCAGCGTTCATGTGGACATTACACCCGGCGATAGAAGAGCTTGCTGCCGGGGCATAATGAAACCAATAAGTATTTACGTACAAGAAAATAAAGAGTGGTCGATAATACATCGATGCACTAAATGTCACACAATCAGACTTAACAGAATTGCAGCCGACGATAACGAGCTGCTTTTAATGACAATGGCTGCAGAGCCGTTGATGTCATTGCCATTTCCATCGAAAACAGTGGTTAAGACATTATATAAACTGAGCATGGAGAAAGGAGGCGAAGATGTGTACAATTGGTAGAAAAACGGGGCGAGTTGTTGAAAAACAATACAATATATATAAGGTGCAGCTAGATGCGGGCATTGTAAATGCTTGTGTAACAGGCAAACACTTTCAAACAGCTGTAAATCGTGCAGAGTATCCCTGCACCGGCGATTGGGTTGATGTTGTCGAGGAAAACGGTCTTTTTCGAATTGAAAATATTCATAAAAGGGCTACTCAAATAAGCAGAAAATCGGCCGGAACCGCGACTGAAGAGCAAGTCATTGCCGCCAATGTTGACTATGTTGTTATTGTTTTGGGCCTGGACGGAGGCAGAAATTACTCCGACAGATTGTTGGAAAGATTAACCACCGTTGCATGGAATAGTGGTGCGACACCTTTGGTTGTATTAAACAAGGCAGACCTTAACGACAATGCTGATTATTTCAGGCTCCAGGCCGAAACCATTGCTCCCGGAGTTGATGTTTTTGTAACCAGTGTTGCCGATGGCACCGGCATTGCTACTCTTGAAAGCTATCTTTCTGATGGTAAGGTCGGTGTATTTATTGGTCCGTCGGGAGTGGGAAAATCTACCCTTACCAATGCTTTGTTGAAAAAGGACATTCAAAAAACCAATGAGATAAGGCAAAAAGACAAAAGAGGGCGGCATACCACTTCGACATCATTTATGTTTGAACTCGAGAGCGGCGGTTTCATAATTGATTCCCCGGGTTTACGTGAAGTTCAGGCATGGGCTGAAGAGGAAGATCTTGATGATACATTTAGCGAAATTGCAGAACTGGCTCAGTATTGCAGATTTAGCGATTGCAAGCACGAGGGCGAGCCTGGATGCGCTGTCCAGGCCAAACTTGAGGAAGGCCTTATAACTCCTGAACGCTTTGATAGTTACCTACACATGAAAAAAGAACTTGAATTTCTGAACAAACAAAAATCAGAAAAAAAGAACTACATCATAAGGCAGGACGAAAAGAAATTCAGCAAAATGGTGAAACAGGTGTTGAGGGAGAAGAGAGATGAATGAAACCAACTACTTTCAATCATGCCTGAAACAAATGATATTTATAGTAAATCTTTCAATTATAATTGAAGGATTTGCTATATTTGCATAAAGTTTAAAATATAAGTAAAATGACTGAGTACATCGAAAGACCACTTTACATTGATAGAATAAAACCTTTTATTGGTAAATCATTGATTAAGGTATTAACCGGACAGCGAAGGGTTGGGAAAAGCTATCTGTTAATGCAATTGAGAGACCTCATAAGTAAACAGAATCCTGATACTAAAATAATTTATATAAATAAAGAGCAACATGAGTTTTCAAAAATAAAAAATTCAGATGACCTCTTTCTCTATCTGAAAGAAAATGTAAAGGGAAGCGGAAAAGTAGCACTCTTTATTGACGAAATACAAGATATTGAGTCATTTGAGATAACATTAAGAGACCTTGCTACGAGAGGCAACTACGATATTTATTGTACAGGAAGTAATGCAAATTTACTCTCAAGCGAGCTCGCTACATTTTTAAGTGGTAGATATATTGAAATTAAAGTATTTGGTTTAAGTTATACTGAGTTTCTGGTGTTTTATAATTTGCAGGATTCAGTTGCTACATTTCAGACCTATTTAAAATTCGGAGGATTACCATACCTAATAAATCTAAATACTGAAATACAAATTGCGTATGAGTATTTAACTAGCATATATAATACCATATTGCTTAAAGATGTTGTTACAAGATTTAAAATTAGGAATGTAAAATTTTTAGAAAACCTGATTGCATTTCTGGCAGACAATATTGGTAGTATAGTTTCATCTAAGAAAATCAGTGATTATTTAAAGTCTCAAAAAATAAACATATCACCTCAGATTGTTATAGATTACCTTGGATATCTTGAATCATCATTTCTGATTTTTAAGGTAAAACGAACAGGGATAGAAGGGAAAAAAATATTCGAAATAGGTGAAAAATACTTCTTTGAGGATATTGGTATTCGTAATGCGATTGTTGGATATAAGACAAGTGATATTCACAAAATTTTGGAAAACGTTGTTTATCTTCACTTACGAATGGCAGGATATTCGGTTACTGTAGGGCAAGAGGGAAATAAAGAAATTGATTTTATCGCACAAAAGGCTGGAGAAAAAATTTATGTTCAAGTTGCTTATATGTTATCAAATGAAGGTACAATAAATCGTGAATACGGAAATTTACTGGAAATATCAGATAACTTTCCAAAATATGTTGTAACAATGGATGAATTGACTGAAATATCAACCTACAAGGGAATAAATCGAATGCATGTTAAAGACTTTTGTTTAAAAATGGTCTGACAGAAAACATTTAGCGGTTTCGAAATTATATATGTATCAGGATAATTAATAAATAAACGATATATGAAATTCAGTAATGTAAGATTATTAGTCAAGGACTATAGGAAATGTTTTAAATTTTATACAGAAAAACTTGGATTCGAACCTGTTTGGGGAGATGAAAACGGGTGTTATGCTTCTTTTAAAGTAGCAGATGGAATAGAAGGTTTTGCCCTGTTTGTTTCAGATTTAATGGCACCATCTGTTGGTAACAGTGACAAAACTCAGCCAATAGATTGTCGAGAGAAAATGATGGTATCTTTTGAAGTAGAAAATGTCGATGAAACCTATAAGGCATTTTTGAAAAAAGATATTCACTTTATTAACGAACCAACCGATATGCCCGACTGGGGAATGAGAGTGGTACACCTGAGAGATCCGGAAGAAAATCTAATAGAATTTTTCACTCCTTTGGCTGCAAAATAAAATGAACTAATGGAAAAAATTATTACACTCGACAAATCTAATATTGATAAGGAACATATTTGTTGTGCGATTTCTGATAAAAAATGCAAAGACAGTTATGAATTAAAAAAAGACTGGCTAAAACGAGAATTTGATAATGGATACGTTTTTCGCAGGATTGATGCAAGAGCAAAAGTATTTATCGAATATGGGCCAGCAGAAAAAGGCTGGACTCCTATTGACGCCCCCAATTATCTATTAATCAATTGCTTTTGGGTTTCTGGACAATATAAAGGACAAGGATATGGCAAGGAATTGTTAAGACTTGCCATTGAAGATGCTAAAACACAAGGTAAAGACGGTTTGGTTACAGTCGTTGGGACAAGTAAGTTTCATTTTATGAGTGATACTAAATGGCTTTTAAAACAAGGATTTGAAACTTGTGAGAAGTTATCTTCCGGTTTCAGTTTACTTGTTAAAAAGATTAATCCAAAAGCAAACAGCCCAAAATTTAAAGATTCTGTTAAAAGCGGAGAGTGCTCTGATAAAAACGGATTGGTAGTATATTATTCAAATCGTTGCCCGTTCTCGGAGTATCATGTAACAACTTCATTATCAGAAACCGCAAAAAAGAGGGATTTACCACTAAAAATAATCAAACTTGACACAATGGAAAAAGCTCAATCAGCTCCTACCCCAGCGACAATTTTCAGCTTATTTTATAACGGAAAGTTTGTAACAACCGACTTAAGTGTATGTATGGATAGTAGATTTGATAAGGTTATAAATTGACGACAAAAATGCCTCTTATAGAAGAACTGATTTACATAGATGGGATAAACAGAACAGATGATATTGTTTCATATCGTTTCATAGGTACGGGCTACATAAATGACAAATGTGCTATCAAATTTAAAAAAAAGGATACTGAATATTTTTATAATGCAAGTAAAGTCAAAATAGTAAAATCAGCCATTAAAAGTGAAAAATCAAAAAATCTCTTTTTGTATCTGAATAAAATTGCCGAAACTGTAGGACTTACAACCGAAGAAGGGAAAAATATTCTTGCGGACAGTTACTCAAAAATCACATTCATTCCCGAATATTCAATACTATCAAATTTTCTTAACAAGATACAGCCACCAGCAAATAAATATAATAACCCTATTGAAATCTTTCCTTTTGGTTTTAATTTAAGTCAAAAAGAGGCAGTAAATAAAGCGTTTTTTTCTTCTCTGAGTGTAATCGAAGGACCTCCAGGAACAGGCAAAACACAAACTATTCTGAATATTATTGCTAACGCCGTTATGAATGGACAAAGTGTTGCTGTTGTATCGAGCAACAACTCTGCAACAAAAAATGTCTATGAAAAATTGCAAAAAAATGGAATTGAGTTTATTGCCGCTTTACTTGGAAATTCTACTAATAAGAAGGAATTTATTGATTCACAAACAGACATTCCTGATTTATCACATTTTAATTTGTCGGACAATGAAAAATCAAAGATAAAGCTCACTTGCAAAAATCTTTTTAATCAACTTTCAGAATATCTTTTACAAAAGAACGAATTAGCATTACTAAAACAAGAGCTCGACTGTTTAATAACAGAATACAAGCATTTTAAAGATGAAAATCAAATAGAAAACGATATTGATTTTTTTAAAAGCACCACTTCCGATAAGTTACTTGCCCTTTGGGTTTCCATTGAAAACCAAGCTCTAACCAATAAGAAACTAACTTGGTGGCGGAAACTTATTAATTGGATTAGATATGATAAAAAAGTAAAAACCTTATTTAATATACCTGCTGAAAAAGCGATACTAATTTGTCAATCATATTATTATCTTGTAAGAATAGAGGAGTTAAAAAATCGACAAAGAACATTGGAAAATTCTCTCAATAGTTTTTCTTTCGACAAAAAAATGAAAGAATACAGTCAGCTTTCAATGCAACTTTTCAAATCAGAACTTCACAAAAAATACAATCGAAACAAACGCAATAAATATGAAATTTCACAATTGCGTTCAAACTCGAATAATTTTCTAAATAATTACCCTGTGATCATGAGTACAACTTATTCATTGCGAAGAAGTTTATCAGAAGAAATAACATATGACTTTGTAATTATTGACGAATCTTCACAGGTAGATTTGGCAACAGGTGCACTTGCACTTTCTTGTGCCAAACGAGCCGTGATTGTTGGTGACTTAAAACAGCTTCCGAATGTAGTTGATAACAGAATGAAAGAAAAAACAGATGCCGTTTTTGATAGTTTTTCCATTCCTGAACCATATCGCTATTCTAATCATAGTTTACTTGCCTCGATTTTGGAAATTTTTCCAGAAATATCCAAAACACTTTTGAGAGAACATTATCGTTGTCATCCTAAGATTATTGAATTTTGCAATCAGAAGTTCTATGATAATCAACTAGTTATCCACACTGAGTGTAAAAGTGACAGAGAACCATTGATCGTTTACAAAACTAGAGCAGGCAATCACGCTCGTGAAAAAACTAATCAACGACAAATTGATATGATTATCAACGAGATAATTCCAAATGAAAAACTCGAAAGCATTGATTTGGGCATTGTTACACCTTATCGAAATCAGACAAACGCTTTGCAACAAGCATTTAAAAGTAAACAAATCATAGCTGACACGGTTGATAAGTTTCAAGGAAGAGAGAACGAAGTAATTATTCTTTCTACTGTTGATAATGAAATTTCAGAATTTACGGACAACCCTAATCGCCTGAATGTAGCTATTTCAAGAGCAATTAAACAACTTATTTTGGTTGTGAATGATATCGACAGCGACAAAGACAGCAATATTAATGACCTAATTCGTTACATTGACTACAACAGCTTTTCCATAAAAGAAAGCAAGTTGCGTTCTATTTTCGATTATTTATACAAGAGCTACGAACAAAAACGTGCAGAAATAATATCAAAAAGCGGCAAAAAATCTGACTTTGATAGCGAAAACTTAATGTTCATATTAATTTCAAACACACTCAAACAAGATAAGTTTTCTAAATATAATGTCACTTTACACTATCCTCTTCGCAATGTTATTAGAGATTATTCCAAGCTTACAGAAGAAGAACAAAAATACGTACAACACTTCAGTACGCACCTTGATTTTTTAATATTCAACAAACTTGGTAAAAATCCGATACTTGCAATTGAAGTTGATGGCTTTGAATACCACAAAGCAGGAACAAAACAGTCCGAGCGGGACAAGAAGAAAGACAGGATCTTAGCAAAATATGATCTGCCATTACTTCGTTTTTCCACAACTGGTAGTAATGAAAAGCAAACACTGATTGCCAAATTAACAGAGTTAACAAGTTGAAAAAATATTCTCACCTGGAAAATTGAGAACTCCCTTATTTTATAACCTCATATGCCGCTTCTGCTAAAGTGATATTTTTCAGTATTTTTGCAGAAAAAAGTAATGTGGGATAAACTTCACATATTAAGAGAACAATATATAAGTCAACGAATTATGGATTCGATTGGCTATGAGAAATTTTGTATGATTTCAATAGTATATAATTCTTCTAAAATTGAAGGTTGTACACTTACCGAGACTGAAACAAAAGTTTTATTAGAAAACAATATAACAGCTCAAGGCAAACCATTAACAGACCATTTAATGGTTAAAGACCATTTTAATGCATTTATCAAGATTAAACAGGATGCGATAAATAAGCGAAAATTATCAATTGATTTTAAAAAAGTACCAACTCTTTTAGCTGGTTTGGTCAAAAATGTAAATGATAAAATAGATAAAGTTGCTGGGGATGATATAATTAAGTTATCAGCTGATATTCATTATAATTTTGTAAACATTCACCCATTTGGGGATGGAAATGGTCGCACAAGTCGATTATTGATGAATTATATACAGTTATACCATAATGAGCCTCTGATTAAAATATTCACTGAGGACAGAGCTGAGTATATTGATTCGTTAAATGTAACTGAAGAAAAAGAAGATCTGAATATTTTTAGAGATTTTATTTGTCGCCAGCAAATTAAATTCTATGAATCAGAATTGAACAAATTCAGAAAAATCAAATCCGGATTTTCTCTATTGTTTTGAAATATTGAGATTTAGAAAAAAA
>CAZFUO010000101.1:0-8388 GCA_964522065.1 uncultured Bacteroidales bacterium
CATCGTTCTTTGTTTCTGATGAATACACGCCTGATATTGTTCTGATTACTGCTTTATAACGACCTACAATCTTTTCGCATGCATAGGATATTTCACCAAGACTTGCTCTTACACGTGCTGCTTCAACAGCAAGCTCCAAAAGATTACCCTCGCCTGTTTCCACACACTTTGTAATAGCCTCAAGTGCATTTGTTACAGCGGTTTCGTCTCTGTTTGCTCTTAACTGTTTAAGTCTTTCAATTTGTTGAATTCTTACAGCTGTATTGTCAATTTCAAGAATATCGATAGGATCTTCTTTCTCCAGTCTGTATTTGTTTACACCAACAATGGTTTGATTTCCGGAGTCAATTCTTGCCTGAGCACGAGCTGCAGCCTCTTCAATACGCATTTTAGGAATACCGGTTTCGATAGCTTTGGCCATACCACCAAGACTTTCAACCTCTTCGATAAGATCCCAAGCTTTTTCAGCCAGTTCTTTAGTAAGAGTTTCAATGTAATATGAACCCGCCCATGGATCGACTTCCTTGCATATATTGGTTTCTTCCTGAATGTAAATCTGAGTGTTACGGGCAATACGTGCCGAGAAATCGGTTGGAAGAGCAATCGCTTCATCAAGAGCATTTGTATGAAGAGACTGAGTGTGTCCCAGAGCGGCAGCCATAGCCTCGATACAGGTTCTACCTACATTGTTATAAGGATCCTGCTCGGTAAGTGACCAACCTGATGTCTGGCAGTGAGTACGCAATGCAAGAGACTTTTCGTTTTTAGGATTAAACTTTTTCACGATTTTTGCCCAAAGCATACGAGCAGCACGCATTTTTGCAATTTCCATGAAATGATTTGTTCCTATAGCCCAGAAGAAAGACAAGCGTGGAGCAAACGAGTCTATGCTCATACCTGCATTAACGCCGGCTTTAAGATATTCAAGACCGTCAGCAAGAGTATAAGCTAGTTCAATATCAGCTGTAGCACCTGCTTCCTGCATGTGGTAACCTGAGATTGAGATTGAATTAAACTTAGGCATATTCTTTGAAGTATATTCAAAGATATCTGCAATAATTTTCATTGAGAAAGTAGGAGGGTAAATATAGGTATTTCTTACCATGAATTCTTTAAGAATGTCATTTTGAATAGTACCTGCCATCTCTTCAAGTTTAGCACCCTGCTCAAGACCAGCATTAATGTAAAATGCAAGTACCGGCAAAACCGCACCGTTCATAGTCATAGACACAGACATCTTGTTTAAAGGAATTCCGTCAAACAAAACCTTCATGTCTTCAACAGAACATATCGAAACCCCTGCTTTACCTACGTCACCAACAACTCTGTCGTGATCGGCATCATAACCTCTGTGAGTAGCAAGGTCAAAAGCAACAGAAAGACCTTTCTGACCTGAAGCAAGATTACGACGATAAAATGCGTTTGATTCTTCTGCAGTAGAGAATCCTGCATACTGACGGATAGTCCATGGACGCATAGCGTACATAACACTATAAGGACCACGTAAAAATGGAGCAATACCTGCTGCATAATTAAGATGTTCCATTCCTTCAAGATCTGCTTTTGTATAAACCGGCTTTACCTGAATCTGCTCAGGAGTTTTCCAGTTTTTTTCAATGCCTTTTTCTTTTTCCCAGGCTACCGGATCGATTACATCGAAACCGGCATTTTTAATATCTATATTTTTGAAATCTGGTTTCATACTTTTCTTGTTAATTGATGCCTAATTGTTTGTTGAAACCCTGCAGAGTCTGCAAGACATTAGAACGAACATTAATAAAGTTGTTTATACCAATAGCTTTCAGCTCTTCGGTGCATTCTGGTGCTCCGGCAACAACAAAGATTTCCTTGCCTTCGCCAATTGCAGCAAATGTCTTTGGTGCAAGTTCAGCATATTCTTCATCACTTGAGCAAATAACAATAATATCTGCATTTGCAGAGCGTGCTGCGGCTACACCTTCTTCAGGAGTATCAAAACCAAGATTATCAATTATTTCATAACCAGCACATGCAAAGAAGTTACTTGAGAACTGAGCTCTTGCAAGACGCATATTTAAAGAGCCGATAGTAAGCATAAATACTTTAGGTCTTTTACCTGATTTTTCGGTAGCTAATCTTAAAGTATCAAACTCAGAAGTACCACGTTCAAAACTTAATTTTGCAAAATCTGCGCTTTCATCGTTTTTGCAGTCGCAAGCCTGATTATCAGACTCAATTTTACCCAGCGAAAATTCATTGAAATTAGGATACTGATTAGTTCCTAAAAGAATTTCACGACGACTGGAAACCGCTGCAAGTCTTTTCTTGTTTGAATCATTAATTACATTCTGAACAAATCCTTCTTTAACAGCAGCGTAAAAACCGCCCTTTTCTTCAGTTTCAATGAAAACTTTCCATGCTTGTTCAGCAATAGCACTTGTAAGATTTTCAATATAATACGAACCCGCTGAAACATCAACAATCTTATCCAGATGAGATTCTTCTTTTAGAAGAAGTTGTTGGTTTCTTGCTATACGTTCAGAGAAATCATCAGATTTTTTAAAAGCATTGTCAAAAGGCAAGACTGTAATAGAGTCAACACCGGCAATAGCAGCAGACATGGTTTCGGTTTGAGTACGAAGCAAATTTACGTGAGCATCGTAAACAGACATATTCCATTCTGAGGTGTAAGCATGAATATTAATTTTAGCAGGACTTTTGCATTTGTCTGCAGGTAAATAGGCATTTACAATTTGTGCCCAAAGTAATCTGGCTGCACGAAATTTAGCAATTTCCATAAAGTAATTTGCACCGACACCAAAGCTGAATTTTATCTTTTTAGCAAGTTCAGCTGCATCAATACCAGCTTCTGTACCTAATGCCATGTAAGCATTACCGTAAGCCAGACCAAATCCAAGCTCCTGAGCGCAATAAGCACCTGCATTATTTAAAACGTATGGATTAGCTCCAAAGACTCTTATACCCGGAAGATTTTTTGATGCCTCAAAAACCTCTTTAATAAGAACTTTTAAATCGGCTTCAACATTTTTGCCTTTCATGAGCATACTCTTGAAAGGGTCGAAGTTAACATAGCCTTTTATAGCTGCAGGATCATACTTGTTAATTGAAACATATTCAGATAATAAGTTTAGCACATTAACAGCATTCTTGTAGCATGTTCTGAAATTAAGTTCAATGCAATCAAGAAGAATGCCATTAAGTAGCTCTGCCATTTTATTCTTGTCAAGATCATTGCCTGACATAATAAAACAAACAGAAGTAACACCTTTTTGCAAGATTTCCAATGCTTTTTTGTTCGCTTCTTTATAATCAGTTACTTCAATGTCCTGACGTACCAGCCAGTCATTATCAGTTTTTGTACCACGTACATAAGGGAACTTACCAGGAAGCGAATCTGTGGTTTTCATTCCTTCAAGGTCTTCTGCGCGATAAAAAGGTTTAACGCTGAATCCTTCGTTTGTTTTCCAAACGAGTTTCTTTTCGAAATCTGCACCTTTAAGGTCGGCTGTGACCTTGTCCATCCATGCCTGAGTGGTTACCGGTGGAAATTCCGAAAACAACTTTTCTTTGCTATCTGCCATAGTTTGAGAATATATTTAGGTTATTTTCTTATATAAAATGCATGCAAATTTACTCTAATTATTCTTATTAAGTAAGACTTTTTCCATGAAGTTTAAATTCATTTTGCAACTCTCTTGTTATTTAAAATTTGTTCATTACTTTTACACGATTTTTTGCCGAAGATTTTGTTTAACAACATAAGCCTTATTTTAAGGTAATTAGATTAAATGATGGGGAGATTAAAAGAGAAGTACTCTAGTTTTACTAAGCCAGCAGAGTTAATTAAAGCCGGTATTTATCCGTATTTCAGGGAAATAGAGTCAGATCAGCATACTGTTGTAACTATAGATGGTAAAGATGTTCTGATGTTTGGATCAAACAGCTATCTAGGCTTAACAAATCATCCAAAAGTTAAAGAAGCAGCAATACAAGCAGTAGAAAAATATGGAACAGGTTGTGCAGGTTCACGTTTCTTAAATGGAACGCTCGATATTCACACAAACCTTGAGGATAGACTGGCAAAAATGACAGGTAAAGAGTCCGCATTATGCTATAGCACAGGTTTCCAGGTTAATCTGGGTGTGGTTTCGGTATTTGGAGGCAGAAATGATTTTCTTTTGCTCGATGAGTATGACCACGCTTCGATTATTGAAGGTAGTCGTGTATCTTTCGCTAAGACTATGAAGTTCGAACACAACAACATGGCATCTCTTGAGAAAAAGCTAAAACTTTGCCAGACAGGAGGAGACATTCTGATTGTTGTTGACGGTATTTTCTCAATGGAAGGAGATATTGCCAAACTTCCTGAAATTATTGAACTTTCCAAAAAGTATAACGCATACGTTATGGTCGACGATGCACACTCTCTTGGAGTTCTGGGTAAACATGGTGAAGGAACCGCTGCTCATTTTGGCCTAACCGATGATGTTGATCTTATTATGGGAACATTCTCAAAATCAATGGCATCTTTGGGAGGTTATATTGCTGCGGACAGAGAGGTTATAGATTTTATTAAACATAATTCAAGGCCACTTATTTTCAGTGCAAGTATGACACCATCATCTGCAGCTGCAGTTTTGGCGGCATTGGATATTATGGAGAGCGAACCGGAAAGAATTCAACATCTTTGGGATGTATCAAACTATGCAAGAAAAGCTTTCCAGGATAACGGTTTTGATACAGGCATTTCTGAAACCCCGATTATACCTTTGTTGGTTAAAGATGACATTAAAGCATTGCAAATGACAAAGATGTTGCTTGATAACGGAGTATTCGTGAACCCTGTGGTTTCACCTGCAGTACCTCCGGGCAGAAGCTTAATCAGATTTTCACTTATGGCAACTCATACTTTTGAACAGGTTGACGAAGCTGTAGATAAAATGACAAAAGTAGCTAAGCAGTTAGGTATAATTTGATAAATACAAAAAACTTAGTCAGCTCTTATTCTCTGCAAAACATAATAGTTTAATTTAATGAGCAAAGTAGTTTTTATTACAGGAGTCTCTTCCGGATTTGGTAAAGCTATAGCCGGCCTGCTAACCCGTAACGGTTATATTGTTTACGGTACAGTACGTTCTGAAGTATATAAAGACGACTCAGTGAACTATGTTAAAATGGATTTGCTCGATGATGAATCAATTAGAAATGCAGTTGATTTTGTAATTCAAAAAGAAGGTCGTATTGATATTCTTATTAACAATGCAGGGATGCATCTTGGCGGGCCATTTGAAGAAGCACCGAAAGATCTCTTTTGTAAACAACTCGATACAAATATTAAAGGAATGGTCCTTGTCACGCAGGCCGTTCTACCTGTAATGAGATCGTCAAAGTCAGGTCTTATCATGAATTTCAGCTCTATTGGTGGTTTAATGGGCTTACCTTTTCAATCTTTTTATTCAGCAAGCAAATTTGCCATTGAAGGATTGAGTGAAGCATTGAGAATGGAAGTAAAAGCATTCGGCATTAAAGTTGTTGTTATTAATCCCGGCGATTTTCATACAAGCAATACTGCAAACCGCAGAAATATTGTTAAACAATCAAGCCCCTATGAAACTCAGTTTTCAAAATCAAAAGCACAATACGAATCTGACGAAATAAATGGTGGAAACCCGGATGTAATGGCAAAAAAGATTCTACAAATACTAAGTTTGAAAAATCCTGCCAACAGATACGTTATAAGCACATTCGATCAAAAGCTTGCAGTTGTCCTCAAAGCAATACTGCCTTCAAAACTTTTCGCATCAATTTTGGAGTCGCATTATAAAATCTAATAAAAATTCCTGGGAGGAATTTTTATTAGTGATTAGTTTTTAGTGATTAGTTTTTAGTGGGATGGAACATCAACTTTAGCTAGTCGCTTTTTCAGTTTTTAGTGATTAGTGATTAGTTTTTAGTGGGATGGAACATCAATTTCAGCTAATCGCTTTTTAAGTTTTTAGTTTTTAGTGATAAGTTTTTAGTGGGATGGAACATCAACTTTAGTAAATTGATTTTTTAGTGATTAGTTTTTAACTGTTAATTTTTAGTTGAAGACCATGTTTCATCCCATTAAAAACTAATAACTAAACACTAATCACTAATTTTTTTGATATCGGCGTTTATCCATTTATAGCTCTTGTCTTTTCTAAACCACGTGAGTTGTTTTCTGGCGTATTTGTGGGTATTGTTTTGTATTTGTGTGATTGCCTGGTCTAGGGTTATTTCTCCATCAATGTAGGAGAACATTTCTTTATATCCAACTGTGTTTAGGGCATTAAGGTGACGGTAGGGGTAGAGGGCTCTGGCTTCTTGTTCAAGGCCATCATCAATCATTTTAATAACTCTTTTATCTATGCGCTCGTAGAGTTCTTTTCTGTCTCTGTCAAGGCAGATTTTTGTTATTTCAAAAGGACGTTGTTTGGGGGTTTGTTTTCTGAATGAGGAATATGGTTTGCCTGTCATCAGACAAATTTCAAGTGCATGTATAACTCTTTTGTGATTTTTGAGATCTACTTTTTGATAGTATTCGGGGTCGAGTATTTTTAACTGTGCCAAAATGCTATCAAGTCCTTCTTCTTCAAATTGTGAATATAAATCTTTACGGAGTTCCTGGTCAACATCGGGCATATCGTCAATGCCATTACATACAGCATCTATGTACATCATACTCCCGCCTGTCATTACTACAGTTTCTGTATTGTTGTATGGATGTGTATTTAGTAATTCAAGTACATCTGTTTCAAATTTTGCAGCGCTGTAATAATCGTGTATTGATCTGGTCCCTACAAAAAAATGCTTTACTCTTGCAAGTTGATCTGGTGTGGGCGAGGCGGTTCCGATGGAGAGCTCTTTGTAAATTTGTCTTGAATCGCATGAAATAATAAAAGAACCCAGCGATTCGGCAAGCGAAAGGCTGAGTTCAGTTTTTCCGACGGCTGTAGGGCCTGTCAATACGATTAGTTTTTTCATTGGGAACCTTAATGGGAAAACCCTAGAATCTCACATCTTCAGAATTGTCTGCTATATCTTCAAGACCTGAGAATCCTTCAGCGTCAAGTTCGTCTATATCAAAATCCTGATCTCCGTAGAAATCATCGTCTATTGAAAATTTAGCATTATTGTCAATAGAGGTTTCATCAAAGTCTGTGAATTGTATAGGAGGTTCGCCTTCTGTTATCAATAATTTGTAATTAGAGAGATTCTTGTTAGGCACAAATTGGTATGCTTCTAAAAAGAATGCTCTTTCTGTCAGATAATCGAAGACATATAGTATTTTTTGACCTTCATCTTCAATGAGCTCACTAAGTACAGTGCTTTCCATTACCCAACTATCAACCTCGGGACTTGAGTCCATTTCGATCAGAGTTATTTCTTTTTCTTTTTCCCAGTCATCGTTGCAAATAAAGAAAGAGGTTATTTGGTCTTTTGTAAAGTCCACACTCTCCAGTATTGCATTGTGGAGATCAAGAAAAGTTGCTTCCGAATCGATGGCAATTTCACGTACGAAATTGTCTATTTCATCTGACAGGATTCGAAATTTGTAAACCATATGAAAAAATTTATCAGTTTAAAAATATCCTTTAATTATACCTCGTGCTGAATTTTTCACAAAAAGTAAAATTTCGTCACGTTCTTTTGTTGCGGGTAGCTCAGCCTCAATACGTTCTATAGCATCACTGTTATTGAGTCCCGATTGGTAAAGATAACGATAAATTTCCTGAATATCCCTAATTTGTTCGTTCGAATAATTTCTTCTTCTTAATCCTATTGAGTTAACTCCACAATAAGAAATAGGTTCACGGGCAGCCTTTATGAAAGGAGGTACATCTTTATTAATTTTCGATCCACCCTGTATCATTGTGTGTGATCCGATATGTGAAAATTGATGAACCAAAACACCACCGCTGATAATTGCAAAGTCATCTACAATAACTTCTCCGGCAAGTTGAGTGCTATTTGAGATTATTACGTTATTTCCAACAGCACAGTCATGTGCAACATGGCAGTACGCCATTATAAGGCAGTTGTCCCCTACGGTAGTTTTTCCTCTTGCGGCGGTTCCGCGATTGATGGTAACGTATTCTCTGATAGTGGTATTATTACCAATTTCGGCCGTTGTATCTTCGCCTGCAAATTTTAAGTCCTGGGGAACCGCGCCTATTACAGCTCCGGGGAAAATCACACAGTTAGAGCCGATTCTGGTTCCTTCCAGTATCGTGACATTAGAGCCGATTCTGGTTCCTTCGCCAATAATAACATTTCTGTCAATTGTTACAAAGGGTTCAATTACAACGCTAGGCGCAATCTTTGCGTCAGGATGTACATATGCTAATGGTTGTTTCATAAAAT
>CAZFUO010000102.1:0-8367 GCA_964522065.1 uncultured Bacteroidales bacterium
AAACATATCTATAAGGAATACAGCCACTTAGGTCAAGATGGCGATTCCTGGTGGTACCACTCCAAAAGATTAATGATTGCAAAATCCCTGAAGCTTTTAAAGTTTCAGGGATTTTTTTTAACCAACTTTAGAATACTGCCCAGGACTTTTGTTGTATTTCTTTTTAAAGACATCTCTGAAATACTTAACATCAGAAAAACCGCACATATATGCTACTTCTGCAATTGTAAAGTTTTCTTGTTTAAGAAGCTCTTTTGCCCTTTCCATTCTGTACTGTCTAATAAAATCGGCAGGAGCCTGGCCACTTATAGCTTTTATTCTGTTATAAAATGAAGACCGGCTCATGCCCATTTTTTGACTTAAAATATCTACATTAAACTCAGTATCCTGATAGTTTTCTCTAATTATTCCAAATACCTTTTCAAGGTATTGTTGATCACTTTTATTTAGTCCACTATTAAATATTGAATCTATATCAAGATTTTCTGCTGCCTCGTAATTGTTTTCACCACAGCAATCTTTATTAATTTTTTTCAGATTTTTCTTCCATTCTTCGTCTTGTTCAATTTCATCAATACTTTTCAGACTTTTTTGGATTGTGTTGATTTTCCAAAGCAACAACCTGATTTTGTCTTTTTGAATATCGTCAAGTTTAGAATTAAAGGAAATTTCATTTAATGGATCGTACAAAGTTTCCAGTGGTTTTTTAATATCATTTACAGTATTAATATAAACAGACAGGTGTGTGTTTAATCTTTGCCTTTTTTTGTAGCAAACATAAAACCTTAACAATATAATAGTTAGAATTATAAGGGCTATCAGATGAGGTATTATAAGCCATAAAACCGGTATTTGTTTCATATCTTTAATTTTGTATGAAATACAATTTGTGACTTTCAAATGTAATAAAAAGTTTATTTAAAAAAATATTTCACACACACAATCAGCTAAAAATTGATAAAAATAGGGGGTAAACTGTTAAAAAACTAAAAACAGCTTTGTGAAAACAGATTTTCGGTTACATATATTATAAATAATGCATATATTTATCCAAGTAAAAGGTTGATAATTTAAAAAGAGTTAAAAGTATGAACTACATAAATATAAGCAAAAACTTGATGGCTGTGCAAAATGATCTTTTCCGTTTTGCTTTTAAGTTGACCAAAAATAAAGATGATGCATCAGATTTGCTACAGGAAACATCTTTAAGAGTGCTGAACAATCAGGACAAATTTGCTGAAGAAACAAATTTTAAGGCATGGGCTTACACACTTATGCGTAATATTTTTATAAATAATTACAGACGTACAGTTAGAGAACAGACTTTTGTTGATAAGACTGAAAATCTGTATCATCTTAATATTCCTCAAAATTCAGGTTTTTATTCTCCTGAAGGGTCATATACTGTGGCTGAGATTACAAAAGCTATAAACAGTTTTTCAAACGAATATAAACAGCCTTTTGCTATGCACATTGCCGGATTTAAGTATGAGACAATAGCTGAAGAAATGAATTTACCGCTTGGAACTGTTAAAAGCAGGATATTTTTTGCAAGAAAAAGGCTACAACAGATATTAAAAGATTATCGGTAATTAGTTTTTGGGTTTTTAGGTTTAAAAAAGGTTTTGGTGTTTGCCGATAATATAACGGCCGATATAGTTGTTAAACTAGGTCGGCCGTGTCTTATTTATTTTTTCTTTGCAGTCTTTTTTGTCGTTGTTCGCTTTTTAGTAGCAGGGGCTTTGCCTTTACCTTTTGCTTTTTTGGGATTTTCGCCCTGTTCCTCTATTAGTTTCAGACAATCTTCAATTTCAAGTGTAGCCGGATCTGTAGTTTTTGGAATTTTATAATTGTTTCCATCCTTAGTTATGTAAGGTCCAAATCGGCCATTTAGTATCTGAATGCCCTCGGTTTCGAAGTTTTTTATAAGTTTGTTTGCATCTGCCAGTCTTTTTTTCTCAATCAGGGCAATACATTCATCTAAGGTAATTTCTAAAGGGACTATAGACGAAGGAATAGAAATAAACTTACTATCATGTCTTATATACGGTCCAAATCTGCCTACAGCTATTGTTACATTCTTATCTTCAAATGTACCCGCTTCACGAGGTAACTTAAACAGCTCTAAAGCATCATCCAGACTTATTGTCTCCATGCTTTGTGCTTTTTTTAATGAAGCAAAAACCGGTTTTTCTTCTTCTTCTGCGGTTCCGATCTGAACAACAGGACCATAACGCCCTATTCTGACAGAGACAACTCTGCCCGTTTTGGGATCATTTCCTAATATCCTTTCACCAACCTTTTGCTTAGTATATGTACTTGCCTCTTCGACAGATACATGGAAAGACTTATAGAAACCGCTAATGACATCATTCCATATTACTTCACCTTCTGCTATCTGGTCAAATTGTTTTTCTACAGAGGCAGTAAAGTTAAAATCCATAATATCAGGAAAAGACTCAAGAAGAAAATCATTAACAACAATACCTATATCTGTAGGAAATAATTTTGACTTTTCGGTTCCGACAATTTCTGTTTGACTTTTTTCAACAATATTATTATTTACAAGCTCAACAACAGTATATTCTCTTACCTGGCCTTCACGATCTTCTTTAATTACATAGTCTCTTTGCTGAATTGTAGAAACAGTAGGAGCGTATGTTGATGGTCTGCCTATACCAAGTTCCTCAAGTTTTCTAACCAGACTGGCTTCGGTATATCTGAAAGGTTTTTGTGTAAACTTCTCTGTGGCAACAACATTTTCAAGACTTAAGTTGTCTGAAGTAGATACAGGAGGAAGCGATTTTGCTGAGTTATCATTTTCACTATCCTCGTCGGTTGACTCCATATATAATTTAAGGAAACCGTCAAATATCAGAACTTCACCAACTGCTTCCAGCTTCTCGCCTGTATTTGACATTGAAATCAGAATAGTTGTTTTTTCAAACTCTGCATCGCTCATCTGACTTGCTAAAGAACGCTTCCAGATAAGTTCGTAAAGTCTTTTTTCCTGTGCACTTCCTTCTATTTTGTGCACATTCATATATGTAGGCCTTATGGCTTCGTGAGCTTCCTGAGCTCCTTTTGACTTAGTCTGATAATGCCTTTCTTTTACATATTGTTTGCCGGCAATGTTTTCAATCTCAGCCTTTGCAGTGTTAATTGCAAGCTTAGATAAATTTACAGAGTCAGTACGCATATATGTAATCTTACCCGATTCGTACAATCTCTGTGCAATCATCATAGTCTGCTGTACTGAAAAGCCAAGTTTTCTTGAAGCTTCCTGTTGCAGTGTAGATGTTGTAAAGGGTGGGGAAGGTGATTTCTTACCTGGTCTGGTGCTGATATCTTCAATTTTGAAATCTGCATTTTTGCATTTTTCTAAAAAGCTAATGGCTTCCTGTTTGGTCTTTAATCTTTTTTGCAAATCTGCTTTGAGTGCATATTCAACTCCATCCTTATTTTTCACAATAAAACCGGCAGATACTTTATAAGATGCTTCGGCCTCAAATTTCTGAATTTCTCTTTCTTTTTCTACAATCAGTCTTACTGCAACAGATTGAACCCTGCCAGCCGATAGCGATGGTTTTATTTTTTTCCAAAGTACAGGAGATAGTTCAAAACCTACAATTCTGTCAAGAACTCTTCTGGCTTGCTGTGCATCAACAAGATTAAGATCGATATCACGCGGTTTCTCAATTGCATGAAGAATTGCGTCTTTTGTTATTTCGTGGAAAACAATTCTTTTTGTTTTGGCTTTGTCCAGTTTTAAAACTTCAAAAAGATGCCAGGCTATGGCTTCTCCCTCGCGGTCCTCATCAGATGCGAGCCAAACCATATCCGATTTTTTTACAAGAGACTTCAACTCGCTGACAACCTTAGTTTTATCAGGGGAAATTTCATAAACAGGCTTGAAGTTGTTTGCCATATCTACTCCAAAATCCTTCTTGCTTAAATCTCGAATATGTCCAAAGCTGGACATTACCTTGAAATCCTTACCAAGAAATTTTTCAATAGTCTTAGCTTTCGCTGGTGACTCGACAATTACCAAATTTTCTTGCATCAATTACTATTTTTCGTTTGTGCTATTATTGCAATAGCGCCGCAAAATTATAAAAAACAATATATAAACTATGTAAACTTGCAAAAAATAACAAAAAGCAACATTTACTCGGTGTCAAAAAATGACTTTTTCTGCTTTTCTTCGGTGTACCAGCTTGCATAAAACTGATAGTTGTCAGAAATTCTTTTATTAATTGTTCTGGTCTGTTCGGGGTCTGCCATCTTCACGAATTTTGCAGGAACTCCTGCATATATGCTGTAAGGCTCAATTATTGTATTGCTTAAAACAACAGAACCTGCTGCAACAATAGATCCTTCTCCAACTACAGCGTGATCAAGTACAACGGCATTCATCCCTATAAGTGCGTTGTCTTCAATTTTAGCTCCGTGAATAGTAACATTATGCCCTATCGACACATTATCACCAATTTCAATTGTGGACTTCTGGTATAAAGTATGCAAAACCGAACCATCCTGTATGTTTACGTTGTTGCCTATTCTTATTGAATTTACGTCTCCTCTTATAACTGTGTTAAACCAAACACTGCAACCATCGCCCATTATAACATCTCCGATAACAGTTGCATTTTCTGCCAAAAAGCATTTCTCTCCAAAACGGGGTTCAAATCCCCTTACTGATTTTATTAGTGCCATATTATATAGGTATATTTTAAATTGGTTTAGTTTTTTCACTAAGCCATGCTGCTTCAATAACATTCAATTCAGGAGATAGTTTTTCAAAAACCTCTCTGTGATAATTATTCAACCAATCGATTTCACTTTTGTCCATCATTTCAATATCAATACTATTTGTATCTATTGGTACAAGAGTCAGAGTTTCAAAAGTAAAGAATCGTCCGAATTCTCCTGGCTCAAGTTCGTAACACCTTATAATATTCTCATTTCTGATACCATATTGACCGGTTCTGTAAAGTGCGGGTTCATTAGACATTATCATTCCCGGCTCTATTGTGACAGGGTTTTCGTTCATTCTGATACTTTGAGGTCCTTCATGAACATATAGACAGTGACCAACACCATGCCCGGTACCATGCAGATAATTAGTACGTCTTTCCCAAATAAACTTTCTTGCCAGAATATCCAGTTGCGTTCCTCTGGTTCCTGCCGGGAAAACCGCTTTGCTTAAAGCTATTACACCTTTTAATAATGCTGTGAAATCCTGTTTGTATTGTTTTGGGGGCGCACCATTTATATACCATGTTCTGGTCATATCGGTGGTTCCTTCAAGAAATTGCGCTCCCAGATCCATTAATAAAACACCTTCACCACTTACTATGCTCGATTTTCCTTCTTCCGGTTCATAATGAACAATTGCACCATTCTCTCTGAAAGAAACAATAGGAGCAAAGCTTTCACTTAGATAATTACCAAGATCATTTCTAAGTTCTGATGCTTTTTTACTAATGTCGTATTCGCTTGGGTAGTTAAAGTCCGGTCCGTTTTTTTCTGATGTTTGAGTCTCTACCCACATAAAAAGTCTGGTTAAAGCCACACCGTCTTTTATCATTGCCTTTCTGAAACCCTCTGTTTCAACCGGATTTTTAATTGCTTTAAGTGTTGTAACCGGGTTGAGTGTTTCGACAATCTTACACGATTTGTCAATTTTCTGATATGATTCATAATTATTTCTGTTCATATCAAAAAGCACAGTCTCGTTTTTAAGTTCTCCGGTTAACACATTAAACTTATAGTAATCTTCAATTTCTACACCCTCTTGCTCTAATTTTTTTCTGTGAGCGGTTTCGATTTTAGCGGTTTCTACAAAAAGATATGCATTTTTAAGAGTAACAATGGCATAGGCAATAGCGACCGGGTTGTATTTTACATCAGATCCTCTGAAGTTGTAAAGCCAGGCAATATCGTCCAGTGATGAAATTATAAGACATGTGGCATTTGAAGACATTATTTTTCCTCTTACAATTTCCAGTTTCTCCGAAACCGCCAATCCGCTAAGCTCTGCATCAAAATCAATAAGTTTTGCGTCAGGTAAGTTTGGTCTGTCTTTCCAGACTACATCGTATGGTTTAAAATCTGTAATAAGTTGTAAATTTTTAGACTTAAAAAACGTATCAAGCCTTATAACTTCTGATGTTGAAAACAGTTCTCCATCTATTGCTACTGCTTTATATTTCTCAGCGACTATCCATTCTTCTATAGATGGTGTCCCGGGTATTGCCAGTTTGAATAGTTCTATACCACTTCCTTCAAGCTCTTTCTCAGCCTGAAGAAAATATCTGGAGTCAGTCCAGTAACCGGCAGATTCCAGACCAATAACCAGCGTACCAAAGCTGCCGGTAAAGCCCGAAAGATATTTTCTGTACTTCCAATAATCAGAAATATATTCACTTTGATGTGGGTCGCTTGATGGAATTATGGTCACATCAGCATTTTTTTGCTTCATAAATTGTCTGTGAAGCCGAATCCTGTCACTAATAACTGTCATAATATTCAAATATTTGAGGGCAAAAGTAACGTTATTCTCTTATCTCAGAAAAAAAAATAAAAAAGTTTTCAAGATTTGTTTGGTAAATCAAAGGCTTTGTCTAATTTTGCAGTCCGATTTAAAACAAATTTTTAAAAGCTTAAAACTATGATTATAGTTCCTGTAAAAGAAGGCGAAAACATTGAAAAGGCACTGAAGAAATTCAAACGTAAATTTGAAAAGACAGGTGTTGTTAAAGAACTCAGAAGCAGACAGGCTTTTGTGAAACCATCTGTAGAAAATAGAAAACAAAAAATAAAAGCGGTTTACGTCCAGAAGCTTCAACAGACTGAGGATTGATAACTTAGGTTTTTATTGTTAAAATATAGCAGAACTCGTCAGTTTTAATTGCATTTTTCATCCTTATTTGGTATATTCGTTGCATAATAAATAACCAAAAAGGATAATGTGGATTGACGAATTCATACAATATATACGGTATGAGAAGAATTATTCTACTCATACCGTTCTTGCGTATAAACATGATCTGGAAAGCTTCTTTCAGTTTGCTGGTGAAGATCATGATATTAGCTCTCCCGATGATGTCGATTCTGACATTGTAAGATCCTGGATGGTTTTTTTATTAGAAAATAATGTTTCTACCCGGACTGTAAACCGAAAATTGTCTTGTCTTAAGTCATACTGGCATTTCCTGATAAAAAGGGGGCATGCTACAAAAAATCCTTTAACGAGGGTGGTTTCTCCAAAAACAAAAAAGCCTTTGCCGGTGTTTTTAAGAGAAGATGAGATGTATGAATTACTTGAGGTGAAAACTGAAGTTGAAAACCGTTTTGAAGAAATCCGTGACCGGCTTATCATAGATTTTTTTTACCAGACAGGTATCAGACTTTCGGAATTAATTGGTTTGACTGACGGAGCTGTCGATTTAAATTTAAAGGCGATTAAGGTTAATGGTAAAAGAAATAAGCAGCGGCTTATACCATTTGGTGATAATCTTAAAAGCAACATAATTAATTATCTTGAGCTTCGTGCAAAGAATATAGTATCAGAATCTGATGCATTCTTTTTGAGAGAAAACGGAAAACCACTTTATCCTCAAATGGTTTATAGAATGGTTCACAATAAAATGTCAGGAGTAGCCACATTAACAAAAAATAGCCCGCATGTTTTGAGGCATACCTTTGCAACTACCATGTTAAACAATGGAGCAGAGTTAAACGCTGTAAAAGAACTTCTCGGGCATAGCAGCCTTGCTGCAACGGAGGTGTATACACATACCACCTTCGAAGAGTTAAAAAAAGTATATAAACAAGCTCATCCGCGAGCTTAAAAAAATGGAGGATTTGTTATGGGAATCAGAATTCAATCAATTCACTTTGATGCAACAAAAGCATTGGAGCAATTTATTCAGAAAAAAGTAAGCAAGCTTGAAGTTTTCTACGGAGACATTTTAGACACTGATGTTACCTTAAAAGTAGTGAAACCAGAGACTGCCCAGAACAAAGAAGCGCTGATAAAAGTAAAAATTTCGGGGTCAGAACTTTTCGCTTCAAAAGTGAGTGATACCTTTGAGGAATCGATAGATACGGCTATCGAAGCATTGCAAAAACAACTAATAAAAATCAAAGAAAAAAGCAGAACTAAATAAATTTTCTTCAAAACACTTTGTGGTTTCAAATTAATCACCTACATTTGCAGCCGTTTCTCTTAAACCTCAGTTCTGGAGAGCGGCTGTATTAAGTGGATACAGATACAAACATAATGAAGGGCAGTTACCAGAGTGGCCAAATGGGGCAGACTGTAAATCTGCTAGCGCGAGCTTACGGTGGTTCGAATCCATC
>CAZFUO010000103.1:0-6804 GCA_964522065.1 uncultured Bacteroidales bacterium
TAAACGTTCACGCCAACTGGTTTCCTGACGAAGGTAAGATAACCCATTACAGCCATCAGAAAGGAAATTTCATGGCTGCATGGCTACCAAAAGCCAGTATTGAAAACGAAAGATCAACTGTGCTTTTAAAATCGGACTACAGCGGAAAAACTATTCTTATCAGGCAGATTGCAGGTGCACTTGCCAGAAGAATTGTTACTTATGCATACACAGGTAAAAAAGCCAGATTCAATGAGCATTTAGGTTTTATAAAATTCGGTTCGAGAGTTGATATATTTCTACCGCTCGACAGCGTGGAAATACTTGTAAAACCTGGAGATAAAACTACAGGAAACAAAACAGTTATTGCACGCTGGAACAAACCAACAATACACTAATGATCTCCAAGCATATACCAAACGCAATCACTTCACTAAATCTTGCATGCGGTTTTATTTCCGTTGCATTTTCATTTAATGGTGATTATCAAACAGCTGCATTTATTATTTTACTTGCTGCTGTATTTGATTTTCTTGATGGATTTGCAGCCAGATTACTTAAAGCCTATTCAGATATTGGTAAAGAATTAGATTCGCTGGCAGATATAGTAAGCTTTGGAGTTGCTCCGGCTTTTATTGTATTGCTAATACTCGAAGAAATTTGCATGAATACAGGCATAAACGACAATTTTAAATGGATTGCAGTATTAATTCCGGTTTTTTCTGCACTAAGACTTGCTAAATTCAATATAGACGAAAGGCAGACCAGCAGTTTTCTTGGACTTCCGACCCCTGCAAATGCGATGTTTTGGGCATTTGGTATGGCATTCGGTAGTTCAGTTTTTGAAGAAAGCCATGCAATGGCTATTGTAATTATGATATTGGTAACGGTATTTTCTCTGCTTTTGGTCAGCGAAATACCAATGTTTTCCCTGAAGTTTAAAAACTATGCTCTAAAAAGCAATTTCAGACAATACTTACTAATTGTTTTGTGCATTGTTTTTATAATTACGCTGGGTTGGACGGGTATTGCCGCAACCATTCTGGCCTATATTTTACTATCTGTTTTAACTTACGGTAAATAATGGAATTTCTCCTCTACCTTATACTTATATTTTTCGCATTCAGGTTTTTAACAAGATTGTTTGTAATGTTCACACTTAAACGGAGCAAAAAAAATCCTGCTAATGACTCTGAAAAGCAAAAGCCTAAAAAGAAAAAAATATTCACAAAGGATGAGGGTGAATATGTTGATTTTGAAGAAATTGATAAAAAATAAATCTGATGAAAAAGCTTGGTCCTGTATTATTTTTGTTGTTTTTCTCACTTCACATTTTCTCACAAAACGTAACAATCAGTGGCTATATTACCGACAGTAATTCTGGTGAAACACTGATTAATGCAACAGTTCACGACAGGAATGCTTCAAAGGGCACAGTAAGCAACGTTTATGGATTTTATTCACTTACTCTGCCAAAAGGGAAAACAGCAATTAAATACTCATATGTAGGTTACAGAGCAATAGACTTAAGCTTTGATCTTAAAAAAGATACTCTCATAAACATTAAACTTTTACCTTCAACAGAACTGAGTGAAGTAACTGTTTACGGAGAAACCAGAAGAGAAACTGATGTTCGCGGTTCGCAAATGAGTACTGTTGAAATTAAAGCATCTCAAATAAAAAATATACCAACTCTTTTTGGCGAAACCGATGTAATCAAAGCGCTCCAACTTTTACCGGGCGTACAGGCTGGCACAGAAGGAAGTGCAGGATTGTATGTCAGAGGTGGCGGACCCGATGAAAACCTGTTGTTACTTGACGGAATACCTGTGTACAACGTTAATCATATGTTCGGTTTCTTTTCAGTTTTTAATACCGACGCTATAAAGAACGTAACTCTCTACAAAGGAAATTTCCCGGCCAGATTTGGTGGCCGTTTGTCGTCTGTTGTAGATATCAGAATGAACGATGGCAATGATAAAGAGATACACGGTAATGTCAGTGTTGGTCTTATTTCCTCAAAGTTCAATCTGGAAGGTCCGCTGGTAAAAGAAAAAACCACATTCAATATTTCGTTCAGAAGAACCTATGCAGACATTCTTGTACAACCATTTATAAAGCTAATGGCTTTAGAAGATGAATCTGTTGAAAACGCCTCTGCAGGATATTATTTTTACGACCTTAATGCAAAAATAAGTCATAAGATATCTGACAACGACAGACTTTATCTGAGTTTCTACTCAGGAGATGATGCCATATATGCAAAATTCAGAGATAAGTATGCTGAAAATAACAACCAAACTTATAGCAGTCAAATGAAACTGGACTGGGATTGGGGCAATATGATTACAGCTCTTAGATGGAATCATATTGTAAGCAGCAAGCTTTTTATGAATACAACTGCGTCATTTACAAGATACAGGTTTGATATGGGAATTGGAAACACAAGCAAAGAAACCGTCAAAACCCCACCCTCAACAAAAACAGAGAGCATGCAACTTGGTTACAAATCAGGTATCGTTGACTACTCAGTAAAAACTGAATTTGACTACAGCCCATCACCTGAGCATGATATTAAATTTGGAGCGAACTATACATATCATACTTTCAGACCAGGTGTTACAGTTGCAAAATTTGCACTTTCAAACGACAATTCTCAGAATGTAGATACTACTATCGGAGACAAAAACATTTCTTCACACGAAACAATGCTTTATGTCGAAGACAACTACAGCATAAATGATTTTATTAAGATTAATGCCGGTCTGCATTATTCGACATTTATGGTTCAGGAGCAATTTTATCATTCACTCCAGCCAAGACTTGGCATGAGATTTATGCTGAGCGACAAGTTATCAGCAAAAGCAGGATATGCCTCAATGAGCCAATATATACATTTGCTCTCTAATAATAATGTTAGCTTGCCTACAGACTTATGGGTACCGGTAACAAAAAGAATTACACCAATGAAATCTCATCAGGTTTCAGCCGGTCTTTTTTACAACCTGAGTGATAAAATAGACCTTACACTTGAGACTTACTTCAAAACAATGGACAATCTTATCGAATACAAAGATGGTGCTACATTCATGGGATCTAACACAGGTTGGGAAGACAAAGTAAGTATGGGTAGAGGCTGGGCTTATGGCGTTGAATTTCTGGCTCAAAAATCTATTGGCAAAACCACGGGCTGGATAGGTTATACCTGGTCAAAATCAGAAAGACTATTCGACCGTCCCGGACAGGAAATAAATAACGGATTGGTATTCCCGGCTAAATACGACAGAAGACATGATATTAGCCTCACGGTTTCGCATAAATTATCTGAGAGAATAGATCTTTCAGGAACATGGGTTTATTGTACAGGCAACAGCGGAACTCTGTCTTTACAAAAATATGAAGGACAGGGCATACCTGACTATTGGGGCAGCTATATGTCATACCCTACTTTAGGCCATATAAGCAGCAGAAACAATTACAGATTTAATCCATATCACAGAGCTGACATAGGTATAAACTTTCACAAGAAAAAGAAACACGGCATTCGAACCTGGAATATTAGTATTTACAACACATACAATCAGTTAAATCCATTTTTGGTGTATCCCGGATACAGCGGAGAGTATAACTATGAAACCGGACAATACGAAGGTAAAAAGACATTAAAACAAATATCTCTTTTCCCTATAATACCTTCATTTAGCTACAGTTATAAATTCTGAACAAGTAAATAATATGAAAGCCACAACATACATACTAAGCATTATTTGTCTGATCTCTCTTTTATCGTGCGAAAAAGACATTGAATTTTCAGGAGAGATAACAAAACCGGAGCTTGTTATAAATAGCCTTATATTTCCAGACACTACGGTAAGCATAAAGGTCAGTAAAAGCAGGTTTTTTCTTGATGACGATAGCAAACCCTTCGAAACCGTTAATAATGCCAAAGTAAAACTTTATATAAATGACGTCTTTAAGGAGGAACTGATATCTAAAGGTGCAGGAATTTATGAAAGTCTTTATAAGCCTGATGCCGGAGATAAAATAAAAGTTGAAGTAAAAGTTGACGGGTATGAATTAGCAGAGTCTGAAGTTGAAATACCTGATTATATAAACATTACAAAGATTGACACCAATATTATCAACTTAAAAAAAGAGCCGATAATTAATGGTGGATACTACAATCAGTACGGTGAATATCTTGAAGGAGACACGGTAGGTTATTATTATAACAGAGAAATAAATTTTTCTCTCAATTTTGAAGATATTAAGGATAAAGAAAACTACTACAGACTGGCAATTTACTCAAGAGACTATTACAACGGGGCACGTGATTCTATGGATAATTATTTATACTTTGATTTTTATGACATTGTATCGGGAAACAGATCTACCGGAGATGAAGATATACTAGGTGAAATAACTGAAACAAGCAACAGGTATAATGTTTTTAGTGATGAGCTTTTTGACGGTAAAACCTATCCATTAAAATTTAAAATCAATACATATAGTTATGAATACTTAAACGGTTATAATCAAGGAAGTAAAACAAGTTCCAAAATTATCATCAACTTGCAGGCAATAAGTAAAAGCTATTATTTATATCTAAAAACAGTAGCTGCCGATCCCGGAGATATGAATTTCTTCTCAGAACCGGTTCAGATACATAGCAATATTAAAGGCGGTATAGGTGTAGTAGGCAGCTGCACTAAAAACATAAAAAGTATTATGCTTTCTAATTGAAAGTTATCTCTTCGATCTGAAAAAATCTGACATAAGTGCAGAACATTCATCCTTTAGTACTCCTGAAATAACAGTTGTCTTGGGATGTAAAGCATCAGGGGCTATTTTCGAATAGCCTCTTTTTTCGTCTGATGCTCCATAAACCAGGCCTGATATTTGAGCCCAATATAAAGCCCCTGCACACATAACGCAAGGCTCTACAGTTACATAAAATGTACAATCCTGAAGGTATTTGCCTCCCATAGCTGAAGCAGCAGAAGTTATGGCCTGTATTTCAGCATGAGCTGTAACATCATTAAGAGTCTCAGTTAGATTATAACCTCTGGCAATAATCCGGTCTCTCCAGACAACGACAACTCCTACCGGAACTTCATCTTTTGATGCAGCAATCTTTGCCTCAGCGATAGCCATTTTCATATAATGTTCGTGAGAAGTCATCTCATTTCCCTTTCTCCGAATAGTGTAGGATAGTCTTCGGTCAATCTGTTCAGTACAACTTTCATAACAGATTCTCTGATAAATTTTGACCTGTTTTTGATTTTGTATTTATCACAATACTTTTGTAGTGCAATTAACTCAGGGTCGTTAAGTGAAAAGGCAACGATATTTTCGCGCAACATGGTTTGCTTTTCCTGCACTCCATCTTTTTTCTTCGCTACATTATATCTCTGCCTCATCCGTTAATATATTTTCACTGCAAAATAACAACAAATTTATCAGATTAAAAACAAAAACGTACATTTGTCATCCCGTTAGAATTTTCCAAAAAAATAAAATGGCCATACATAACGAAACCGGCAAAAACGGCGAAGACACAGCTGCAGATTTTCTTAAAAGTCTGGGCTATGAAATTATCGAACGAAACTGGTATTCGTCTCACAGGGAAATTGACATAATTGCAAAAGATAACGACTGGTTAGTTTTTGTTGAAGTAAAAACCAGATCAGGAGAAGTTCTACTGAATCCTGAGGAAGCTGTTAACAAAAAGAAAATGAGATTTATGGTAAATGCTGCCCATCACTTTATCAAACATTTCAATCTTGACAATCCTGTACGATTTGATGTCGTATCTGTTATTTTTGGCAAAAACGGAACTGAAATCAACCATTTCAAAGATGCCTTTCTGGCATTAAACGCAATTTAATTACAACTATGACCGGAACTTTTGATATTCTCGAAACCGCGGTTTCGACTAACGAAACGCTTAAAAAAATAGCAGCTGAGAGTTTCAGTGAAGACTTTAAAGCAGTAGTTACTTTCAATCAGACAGAAGGCAGAGGTCAGGCTGGAAATAATTGGTATTCAGGAAGAGACGAAAATATCTCTTACAGTATTATTTTCAAACCCTTGCTGCCTGTACAAAATCAATTCCTTATAAGTCAGGCAGTAGCATTGGCAGTAACTACATTCCTGGAAAAATACACCGGCGGTATACAGATAAAATGGCCAAACGATATTTTCATAGATAACAAGAAAATAGCTGGAATACTTATAGAAAACAGCCTAAAGGGGCAAAAAATTGAAAACTCGATAGTTGGTATCGGAGTAAATATAAATCAGGAAGTTTTTGACAACTCATTGCCCGATGCGGTTTCGTTAATGTATATTACGGGAAACAAATACGATTTAAATCAATTAAGCAACGAGCTTCACAATCAGGTTATTAAATATCTGGACAATCTTACCATAGATAAGGCCGGAGAAATAGAAAGATTTTACATTAACAGCTTGTTGAGACGTGATGGACTTCATGAATATAAAGATGCTTCAGGTTACTTTAAGGCAAGAATAAAAGGAATAGGATCGCAGGGAAATCTAATACTTGAACTTGAAGATTTCAGCATAAGAAGCTATTTCTTCAAAGAGGTCACTTTTGTTTTCTGAGCCTGAGACTTAATGCCAATTCTGATTTTAAAAAGCTCTATGCTTTGAGCAATGCCTGACAAATAATCGTTTGATGACAAAGTCAGAGCTTTTTGAACATAAGGCTCTGCTTTTGAGAAGTATTCATTATAAACACGTTTTAATTCATCCATATGGATTGCCGTCTGCATTCTTGTCGGGTCTTTCAACTTTGAATAC
>CAZFUO010000103.1:6904-8332 GCA_964522065.1 uncultured Bacteroidales bacterium
ACAAGAGTTGACGGTATTTATACCGCCGATCCTGAAAAAGTACCTGACGCAGTAAAATATGATGATATTACTTACGATGAAATATATCATAAAGGGCTTAAGGTTATGGATTTAACCGCAACAACAATGTGTAAGGAAAACAATCTTCCTATTGTAGTTTTTAACATGGACAAACCCGGAAATCTGTTAAAATTATTAAAGGGTGAAAAAATCGGAACTTATGTACACAATTAAATCAATAAATATATGAACGAGGAAGTACAACTTTATCTTGATATGGCAGAAGAAAGCATGAAGCACTCTGCCAGTCATCTTGAAGATGCACTGGTACATATACGTGCCGGTAAAGCAAATGTCAGAATACTTGACGCAGTAAGAGTCAACTATTATGGAAGCAGCGTACCCATTACTAATGTTGCAAATGTAAGCACACCTGATGCAAAAACCATTGCTATACAGCCATGGGAAAAAAATATGATTAAGGAGATTGAAAAGGCTATCATGAACTCTGATGTTGGTATCACACCCGATAACAATGGAGAACTTATAAGACTATCAATACCTCCTCTTACCGAAGAGAGACGTAAATCTCTGGTAAAACAAGTGCACGGAGAAGGTGAAGATGCACGTATCAGCGTTAGAAACGCACGCAGAGATGCAATAGAAGCATTTAAGAAGCTGGTTAAAAACGGACTTTCAGAAGACATTGGTAAAGATGCAGAAGCAGACATCCAAAAGATGCATGATAAAGCCATGAAACGTCTTGACGAAATTATCGCAGCAAAAGAAAAAGAAATCATGACCGTATAATAGTCGGTAAATATAAATGAAAGGACTTGTCATAAGGACAACAGGAAGCTCTTTTCTGGTTAAAACAGAAAGCGGTGAAAATATTGAATGCATTGTAAAAGGCAATTTCAGAATAAAAGGATTGCGAAGTACAAATCCTGTTGTTGTTGGTGACATAGTAACAGTAGAGGGTAATTCAGGCGAGGTTTTTTATATTGTAGATATTGAAGACAGAAAAAACTACATTGTCAGAAAACCTACTAACCTTTCAAAACAACTTCACATTATCGCATCAAATATTGATCAGGCGTTTTTGATTGTTACAATCAAAACGCCTGAAACCAATACAACATTTATAGATCGCTTTCTTGCTACAGCCGAAGCTTACAGAATACCATCCCACATTATAATCAACAAGACAGACATATACAACGATGAAGACATAGAGTATATGAATGCTATTGTAAATTTATATACAAGCATAGGATATCCATGTACATGTATTTCTGCAAAAAAAGGAGATGGCATAGACAAACTAAAGCAATTAATGCAAGGCAAGATCAGCCTTTTGTCAGGCAATTCAGGTGTTGGCAAATCTACAATTGTAAATGCAATCGACCCAAAATACAAAGCCAGAAC
>CAZFUO010000104.1:0-8269 GCA_964522065.1 uncultured Bacteroidales bacterium
AGACCGGCATCATTCATTTTGTGGAAAAGTTCGGGTATTCTCGAATCGTATGTAAGGTTTTGCTTGTTTAAAACGAAGTTTACCACACCCTGAGCCGCTGTCGGAGCAAACATTGCACCCACGTTAATAAACATGTAAAATACGCTGAATCCGCTGTCTCTTTTCTTTTCGTATGCAGGATTGTCGTACATTTTTCCTACAAGAGCCTGAAGATTTCCTTTAAAAAGTCCTGTTCCCAGGGCAATTACTGCCAATGCAGAAAATATTGCAATAATCTCGTTTCCGCCAATAATGTTAGGAAATGCCAGCAGCATATAGCCTATAAACATAATGACCATACCATATTGTACGGTTTTCCTGTAACCCAGAAATTTATCGGCAACAAAGCCACCAAAAAGAGGAAGAAAATATACGAACAAAAGGAAAGTGGCGTAAATTTCGCCTGCTTTGGCTTCGGTATAACCATATTTGGCTTGCAAGAAAAGCACAAAAATGGCAATCATCGTGTAGTAGCCAAAACGCTCACCAAGATTGGCCAGCGCTGTGATAAAAAGACCTTTCGGTTGTCCCTTAAACATAGATTTGATTTTATTAGTTATTAAATATTAGTATTTATGTTCATTGTTGCCCATTTCTGCAGCATCAATTTGTTTCTTGTTAATGGCTCTCCAGGCATAAAAAATATAAGCAAAAACAAAAGGCACTAAAAGCGAAACTATGCTCATAACTTTAAGTGTAAACAAGCTTGAAGAACTGTTGTAAATAGTAAGCGAACTTTGCAAATCGTAATTTGAAGGATAAAACGCAGTGTTGTTAAGACCGGCAATTAAAAACAAACATAAGACTACAGCAACTGTTCCGCTTCCAGCAAACCAGATACCTTTTTTGAATTTTACATCTGTCAGTGTCTTAAATACTCCAAATAATAACGAAACCACACCCAACACCAAAATTATAAGTATCAAAGGCATCTCAATAAGATTATAAAAGTACTTTCCTTTCATCAAAAATACCTCATTGTTTTCAGGATTAACGGCATAACCATCTTTTATAAGCAGATATCCCAGAAAGACAAGAAAGAGCACCAGAAATGGCACTACATCTATAAGTAATTGCTTTCTTGACCGGCTTTCGATGTTATCATCGCTAATAGAATTTATGAAGTACATCGAAGCAAGAGATCTTGCAAGAAAAAAAACAGCTAGACCTAGTACCAGATTCATAGGTACCAGAGTCGCTTCCAGACCATGCCATGAATTTGCCCATGATGAGATAACAGGATTGCTAATATTTGTAAGGTTATCCATGTTAACTTCAAACTGCGAGCCAGTAAAAAATGTTGCTACCGCAGCCCCAAGTAAGATTACACCACCAACACCATTTATAATTAAAAATGCTTCAAAAGTCTTTTTGCCAAGCAGATTGCCTTTTTTCATTCTGAATTCATACGAAACAGCCTGAATTATAAAGCAAAATAAAATAGCCATCCAAATCCAGTAAGCTCCTCCAAAACTAGTTGAATAAAACAATGGGAATGAAGCAAAAAAAGCACCGCCAAAAGTAACCAGTGTCGTAAAAGTAAATTCCCACTTTCTTCCCAGCGAGTTTATCAACATAGTTTGTTCAAGGTCAGTCTTGCCAATTTTATAAATAAGTGTCTGTCCACCCTGAACGAATAGCAAAAACACGAGGAAACCGCCAAGTAATGATATTATTACCCACCAATATTGTTGAAAAAATATATAGTCCATATCCTCAATTATTAAATTTAATCACAAACTAACCACTAATCACTAATCACTAACCACTAATCACTAAAAACTAACCACTAATCACTATTCTCCGGCCCCTTCTTAATCTGCTTATACAGTATTCTCAGCTCTGCACTTAGCAGCACCGTAAACAGAACAGCAAACAGAGTAAACGTGAGCTTAACTGAAGAAGCGTCAATATTAGACACAGCAGCATAAGTAGGCATAATATCCTGAATTACCCAGGGCTGTCTGCCAACTTCAGCTACTATCCATCCGCATTCTGATGAAATATACGATAATGGAATACCTACTATTGCTATCAATAAAAGCCATTTTTGCTTTTCAAGCTTATCTTTATGATTGAGATACCATATTAACGGGAAAAATGCCAGGAAGAACATTCCAATTATAACCATAATATGGAATGTGTAGAATGTAAGTGGTACGTTGGGTACCAAAACGTTTTTATCGGGTATAAAACCATACCCAAAATATTGATAATTAGCTTCAAGTAAATTTCTGTGATTAGCAGCAATATTATCGTTACCTGCTTTTTTCTCTTTTTTGTAATCTTCGAGAGCTTTAACTGCTATTTTACCTCTTTCCATTTTTTCATTTGCAGATAAAGCCTTTATTTTATTACCATCCTTATCGGTAATCTCATAACCACCGTTCATTAAGTCATTTATGCCCGGAACAAAAGACTTCGTGTCTCTGTTTGATAAAAAGGATAGCACTCCCGGAATTTCAAATTTGAAAACAAAAGGATCAACTTCATCATCCCATGATTTTTTAGAAGGATCAAGCACACCGAATGCAATAAGTCCAGCCTGAGTCTTTCCTTCATAAAGACCTTCCATAGCAGCAAGCTTCATTGGCTGTTTTTGAGCAACCTGGTAAGCAGAGCCGTCTCCGGTCAACGCAGTAAGAAATGTACCCATAAATCCAAAAATGGCTGCAATTTTTATACTGTTCATAGCCATCTTTTTTTCTCTTTTCATAAAGATAAACCATGCACTTACTCCAACACAAAACGCTGCTCCAACTATCCAGGCTGAGAATACAGTATGAGTAAACTTGTTTATTGCAACCGGCGATAGTAAAACAGCCCAGAAGTCGGCCATTTCATTCCTCATTGTATCAGGATTGAAGTGCATGCCGTCAGGAAATTGCATCCATGCATTAGCTACGAGTATCCATAGTGCCGAGAATGTCGCTCCAAAAACCACCAGCCAGGTCGAAGCAAGGTGAAAACCCTTACTTACCTTGTTCCAGCCAAAAAACATAACTGCAATAAAGGTAGATTCAAGGAAAAATGCAAGAATGCCTTCTATTGCAAGAGGTGCTCCAAATATGTCTCCGACAAACCAACTGTAATTTGACCAGTTAGTTCCAAATTCAAATTCAAGAATAATACCTGTAGCGACTCCTATTGCAAAGTTTATACCAAACAATTTCATCCAAAACTTTGTGGTGCGTTTCCATTCGGGGTCACCGGTTTTGTAATAAATGGTTTCCATAATACCTATAATGACTCCAAGTCCCAATGTTAATGGCACAAAGAGCCAGTGATACATTGCGGTCAGAGCAAACTGTGCTCTCGACCAATTAACCAGTGAAAGATCTATTGCGTCCATATCGTATTAGTTAAGGTAATTTTCCTCTTTCTACAAGTTCACTTCCCACATAATCAGCTTTTTCCTCATCGCTTTCAAATTTTGTATTAAGAAAATCAGGAAAAAAGAACACTCTGAGTACAACAAACATTATAAACAGCTTTATTAATATTATAAGCCACAGCGTTTTACCAAGTTTCATACTTTTGAAACCCTCCACGTAAAAGTTAAAAACCGACTTAATGGGATTACTCATAAATGAATATTTGCAATAAAAATACAGATATTAATGAAAATAAAAAAGGCAGTGAGTAAAAAATACAAAAGAAGCTGCCCCATTTAAATTTTGAGACAGCTTCTGCTTAACTTTATTAATATTCTTATTATGATTTAAAATAATGATTTTTTGCAATTGGCAGAGAGAATGTTACTCTAGTGCCTTCACCGACTTCCGATTCGATATTTATAAAACCGCCATTTTTAGAAATAAACTCTTTACATAAAATCAACCCAAGACCTGTTCCATCTTCCTGTTCGGTTCCATAAGTTTTAACTGATTGTGAAACGTCAAATAGCTTATTCAGGTTTTCATTGCTTATACCAACGCCATTGTCTTTTACTGTCACCAAAGCAAAACCTTCTTCCGATTTTACAGTTACTCTGATTTTTGCACCCTTTGGTGAATACTTAATCGCATTATTAACAATATTTCTGAATGTAGATGAAACCATGCTGTCATCAGCAAAAACATAAACCTCTTCTGAAGGAACTAAATCGAGAGTTTGACTTTTTTTCTCAGCTTTTTTCTTGAGAGTTGCAAATTCATCATCAATAAAAGGTAATATGGGAAATACATCCGGTTCAAAAGGCATATTTCCAGTCTGAATTTTTGACCAGTCCAGAAGGTTTTGTAATAACTTGTATGTTTGTTCAGAAACCTGCTTAATACTTGAAATAATATTCTTTTTGTCTTCTTCTTTAAACAGATCAAAGTCTGTAAATAAAACTTCAGTAAAGCCAAGTAAGCCTCCAAAAGAATCTTTCAGATCGTGAGCAATTATAGAGAAAAACTTATCTTTAGTTGCATTAGCCTGAGCAAGTTCACTTGTACGCTCATCTACAAGTCTTTCCAGATTCTCATTAATAGAAAGAAGCTCGATGTTTTTCTTTTTTATTTCTTCTTCCTGAAGGAAACTTCTTACAGCCTCTCTTACAGTTAAAATTAAGTCGTCCCTATCCCATGGTTTCGGTATATATCTGTAAAGATTAGCTTTATTAATGGCATTGGTGATACCGTCAATATTTGCATGACCAGTCAAAAGAATTTTAAGTGTATGAGGATTTTTTTCATGCACTTTTATCAAAAACTCATCTCCACGCATACCCGGCATAAGGTAGTCTGAAATAACTACAGGAACCTCGTATTTGTTTTCAACAAGTTCTTCGTAAATCTCGAGAGCTTCTTCGGCAGTAGTAGAAGTCTCAATAAGATATTGATTCTCAAAAAAAGGGCCAAGCTGATCCTTTAATGCCTCGAGAATTATGTCTTCGTCATCAACACAAATTATGGCTTGTTTCATTTTAAATATAAGATTGTATGTTTGTTTAATTGCTGCTTTTTTCTTGATTTACAGGGATTTCTATAATAAAGGTGGTTCCCTGACCATTTTCAGATTCAAAGTATATCTTTCCGTTATGGCTCTCGATAATCTGTCTTGAAATATCCAGTCCCATACCTGTACCCGAACCTTTTGCTTTTGTTGTAAAATAAGGTTCAAAAATTCTTGGTTTCACATCATCAGGTATACCGGGACCATTGTCTTTAAACCAAACCTTTATCATTTCACCTGCTTCATCGTACCTGATACCTATTTCCATTTTACCTCCTTCGCCCATTGCCTGTATGCCATTAGTTATAATGTTTGTCCACACCTGGCAAATTTCATCCTGCCTGCAGAATATTGGCGGTATTGTAACAAAGTCTGTAACAATTTCAGTCTTGGAATGTTTAATCAGATTTGCAGTAAGTATTAAAACTGTATTTATGGTTTCTGTAAGATCGGCCGCTTCAAATTCTCCTGTATTGTTTTTATAAATGTAACTTCTCAAAGCTCTTACTACCTTAGCTGCTTTTTCGACAGACACTGTGATGTTGTTTGTGTTACGCTTGAGAGAGAACAGAACCTTTAATATATTTAATAATTTTTGAGCGTTAGGCTGCTTTAAAAATCTTAAATACATGTCGTTATTGTAATTAAGTTTTAAAGAAACCAGGGTGTCGGCTACAATAGCGGCATTTTCAATATTATTTTCTTCAAACAAAGATGTCAAATCTCTCTTTTTTTGCCTTTCTTCTCTTGAGAAAACAGAAATATCTCTTGAGTCAGCCTCATTAAGGAAGTTAAACAGCCAGTTAATTTCAGTTGGTGTAGCATTCTTAATAAGCCATGGCAAATCTACATTTATCTTATCAACAACTTCACTGATATTTGATGAACTGGCTTTTATTGCCCCTAATGGAGTGTTTATTTCGTGAGCAATTCCACCAATAAGATTGCCAAGTGCAGCCATCTTCTCTGCAAATGCAAGTTTATTTTGAGTACGTTTTAATTCTTCGATAGTTTCTTCAAGCTGATGATTTTTTAAAATCAGATTTTCTTCAGCCTGTTTAAGAGCAGTTATATCTCTTGAAATGCCGTAAGTACCTATAATTTCTCCGTTTATATCTTTCAAAGGAGACTTGACAGATTGTGCCCAGGTTGTTTTACCATCTTTTTGAATAACTTTTTCCTCTTTTACTATGCTCTCACCTGAGGCCATTATTTTTTGCTCATCATCAAATGCCTGTTGTGCATGCGATTCGTGAAAGAAGTCAAAATCAGATTTGCCAAGCAATTCTTTTTCTGAACTGAACCCCAGAAATTTTACATGAGCCTTGCTGTTCATAATAAAACGGCTTTCCTTGTCTTTAAAGTAAATTCTCAGAGGTACTTCCTGCATTACGGTTTTCAAAAATACTTGTTGATTTCTGTTGAATTCCTCAGAAATAACAGAATCAGTAATATCCTTGATTCTTTTAAGCACAAATTCAGGCTTTCCTGCCTTATCTGTAAATAAGATTGCAGTGACTTCAACCTGTACAACACGATTGTTTTTTGCAAGCCGGGATGATGTAAACTGAATATCAGATTTACCGCCTTTCAAAAGCTGGTCAATAAAGCTTACTTCTCTTTGGTAAGCTTCTTCAGATACATATAATGAGTTTGCCTTACTTCTTATTTCATCGTCAGTATATCCTATCAAATCTCTGTATGCTTCATTAAAACGAATAATATTGCCATCGAGATCAACCAAAACGCTGCATGTAGATGAGTTTCTGATAAGAAGATCGAATATTAGTTCAAGGTCATATATATTCATGGTGAAAAAAATTGTTATTTGGTATAAGACTGTATGCGAAAGTAGACCTAATTAGATAATCTTGCAAATATTTTTAACTTTGTTTTTTGAAAGGATACTTAAAAAGACTACTGAATGGACTTTTTTAAATATATGTTTGCTGTTTTAATGATTCTTACTGCTTCTGTCGTTTACTCTCAAAACGACAGCACAAAAGTAAAAGTCTTTCAAAAGGGAACCGCATCGTACTATAGCAGTAAGTTTAACGGTAGAAAAACTTCTAGCGGTGAGGTTTTCAATAATAAGAAATATACAGCAGCACACAGGAGTCTTCCTTTTGGAACTTTTGTCAGGGTTGTAAACGAGAAAAATGAAAAATCTGTAATAGTAAAAGTTAATGACAGATTCAGACCTTCAAAAGGCCATATTATTGATATTACATTGGCAGCAGCCGATGATATTGATATTGTAAGAGCCGGAAGGGGCAAAGTTAGACTTGAAATTGTTGAGGATATACCGGAAGTTGTTATTTCCGCAACAGACAGCTCGTTACAGCTTTTAGCACCAGGTTGTATTAAACCTCTTCCATTTAATCAGGTAAAGTCATTAAAAGGTATAGTAAAATAAAAAGTTGTCCCCTTATTTACTTCAGAATCAAGCCACATTTTACCACCCATCATTTCAATATATTCTTTTGAAATAGATAGTCCAAGTCCTGACCCCCTTGTGTTTAATATTTCAGGATTCTCTAATTGACCAAACCTTTTAAAAATAAAACCATGTTTTTCTTTAGGAATACCTATGCCTGTATCCTTTACAAAAAATATAAACTCATTGTTCCCAATATTATAACCATAATTGACACTTCCATTAATTGTAAACTTTAATGCATTGCCCAGTAAGTTAGTCAAAACCTCAACCAGCTTAGTTTCATCTGTAATTAATTCATCTTTTCCATCGTGTAAGCCCATTGTACTTTCGAGAAAAATCCTTTTTTCTTCATATCTGGCTTTAAACTGATCAAACAGAAGTCTAATGATTGCATTTAAATTTACTTTGCTATAATTTATTTTTTCCTGCCCGGCTTCAATTGTGGCAATATTTATAATGTCAGTAATAATTGCTAATAATTGCTTGCTGCTTTTAACTACAATTTCTGAAAAATATTTCTTTTTTTCCTCACTTATTTCAGGATCAACCAAAAAGTTGGAGAAACCGATAATAGCATTCATCGGAGTTCTTATTTCATGTGAAATATTATGAAGAAAAGCTGTTTTTAATTTATCACTTTCCTCAGCCTTTTCTTTGGCAAAAATAAGTTCGTCTATCATCTTCTTCTTTTCTGTGATATTTATCATAATTATCACATAGTTACCTGTTTCACCTTTCTCATTTAATATCGGCGAGACAATAACTTCTTCCCAAAATCTACTTCCGTCATTTCTTTTGCTCAGTACTTCTCCAGACCATACACCACCTGCATTTATGGTTTCCCATATG
>CAZFUO010000105.1:0-8262 GCA_964522065.1 uncultured Bacteroidales bacterium
TAAATGTAAACAAGGGAAATATCTTGTATCTAGATCAGCATGTGGACAGAAAAGCTAATATCTTTTTCATGAGAGTAGAGTGGTCATTAGATCAGTTTACTATACCCAGAGAAAAAATTGAAGATTATTTTAATACGCTTTTTGCAGCTAAATATAGTATGACTTTCAGACTTTATTTTGGGGATCATAAACCCAAAATGGCAATATTCGTTTCGAAAATGTCACACTGTTTATACGATATGCTTGCTCATTATTCTGCAGGTGACTGGAATGTTGAAATACCCTGCATTATAAGTAACCATGCTGATTTAGAGTCAGTCGTTGCTCAATTTGGTATTCCTTTTCACCATTTTCCGATAACAAAAGAAAATAAAGATGCTCAGGAAGTCAGGGAGATGGAATTACTTTCTTCTTACGGAGTAAACTTTATAGTACTTGCCAGATATATGCAGATAGTTTCTGAAGATTTTGTAGCTGCTTATCCAAACAGAATAATAAATATACACCATTCAACTCTTCCTGCATTCGTGGGTTCTAAACCATATCATGCTGCGTACGAAAGAGGTGTAAAGATAATTGGTGCTACAAGTCATTATGTTACTGCCGATCTTGATGCAGGGCCTATTATCGATCAGGATGTTACCAGAATATCTCATAAGGATACTGTTGAGATGATGATACGCAGAGGGCAGGATATCGAGAAAATTGTACTTTCAAGAGCTGTAGAAAAACATATTGAAAGGAAGATACTTATTTATCAAAACAGAACTGTGGTTTTCAGTTAATACGAATAAAAAAAGCATTAATGGACGTAGCCATTATAAAATATAACGCCGGAAATATTTATTCTGTAGTACATGGACTGAGGAGACTTGGTATCGAGCCTGTTGTTACAGATGATTTTGACAAGATCAGATCTGCAGATAAAGTTATTTTCCCAGGTGTAGGTGAGGCATCATCTACAATGAAATATCTTAAGGAAAAAAAACTGGATGCTGTTATAAAAGACTTAAAGCAACCGGTATTAGGCATTTGCATTGGTTTACAATTGATGTGTAAGTTTTCAGAAGAGGGTAATACTGATTGTCTCGGCATTTTTGATGCTGTAGTTAAAAAATTTGAAGTGCTTAAAGCAGGTGATAAAGTCCCTCATATGGGATGGAATAATATTCATTCTCTCAGGACAAATCTGTTTACAGAAGATTTGGAAAACGAATATCTTTATTATGTACATAGTTATTACGCAACTGTTTGTGAGCAAACTATTGCAGTAACCGATTATCTGGACACTTTTAGTGCTGCTCTTAAAAAAGACAATTTTTTTGCAACTCAGTTTCATCCTGAAAAGAGCGGACCCGCGGGTGAAAAAGTTTTATCTAACTTCTTAAATATCTGATATGGATATTATACCTGCTATAGATTTAATTGAAGGGAAATGCGTCAGGTTGTCACAGGGTGACTACGATAAAAAGACTGTTTACAATAACGATCCTCTTGAGGTTGCACTTGCTTTTGAGGATAATGGTATGACCAGATTGCATCTTGTAGATCTGGATGGTGCTAAGGCTCAGCATATCGTTAATTATAAAGTGCTTGAAAGAATTACTTCAAAGACCTCGCTGATTGTTGATTTTGGTGGTGGTCTGAAGTCTGATGACGATCTTAGAATTGCTTTTGAATGTGGTGCTGCCATGGTAACAGGTGGAAGTATTGCTGTTAAGTCAAAAGATACCTTTGAGTCCTGGTTGAAACAATACGGAGGTGAAAGGATTATACTTGGTGCTGACGTAAAAGATAAAAAGATTGCAGTTACAGGCTGGACTGAATCGACTCAGCTAGACCTTATGCCGTTTTTGGATGAATACACTCAAAAAGGTGTAAAGAAGGTGATTTGTACTGATATTAGTAGAGACGGAATGTTAACCGGGCCTTCAATTGAGCTTTACAAGGATATTATGTCGCGGTTTCCCGATATGTATCTGGTTGCAAGTGGAGGGGTTTCATCTGTAAAAGATCTGTACGAGCTGAGTGAGGCCGGAATTCCTGCTGTGGTATTTGGCAAGGCCTTTTATGAGGGAAGGATTACTTTTAAAGAATTATCAGAGTTTATAAAATAAATTATGCTGGCAAAAAGAATAATTCCATGTCTTGATGTAAAAGACGGTCAAACTGTAAAAGGGGTGAATTTTGTCAATTTCAGAATTGCCGGTGACCCGGTTGAACTTGGTGAAGAGTATAGCAGACAGGGTGCTGATGAGCTTGTTTATCTTGATATTACAGCCTCTCATGAAGGCAGGAAAACCTTTGTGGATATGGTAAGAAATGTTGCTGCCCGTATAAGTATTCCTTTTACAGTAGGTGGTGGCATAAATGAGCTTTCTGATGTTGATAAGTTACTGAACGCAGGTGCCGATAAGGTTTCGATTAATTCTGCTGCTTTGCGTAAACCGGGTTTAATTACAGAAATTGCTGATAATTTTGGTTCTCAGGTTTGTGTTGTGGCTATTGATGCTAACTTTGAGAATGGTAAGTGGATTTGCTATCTTAATGGCGGTAGAATCCCTACCGAAAGAGATCTTTTTTCATGGGCTGTTGAGGCTCAGGAGAGGGGTGCGGGTGAAATTTTATTCACAAGTATGTCACACGATGGTGTTAAAACCGGTTATGCCAATGATGCTTTGAATATTCTCTCTGAAAGCCTTTCTATTCCTGTTATTGCTTCGGGTGGTGCAGGTGCAAAAGAGCATTTCAGAGATGCCTTTCAATTAGGGAATGCTGATGCTGCCCTTGCTGCCAGTGTTTTTCACTTTGGTGAAATAATGATTCCCGATCTTAAAAACTATTTGCGTACTCAAAATGTTACTGTTAGATAATTATATAAAATGAATCTGAATTTCGATAAACTAAACGGACTGGTTCCTGCCATCATACAGGATAACAATACCAAAATGGTGCTTATGCTGGGCTTTATGAATGAAGAAGCTCTTGAGAAAACCAGATCTACAGGTCAGGTCACTTTTTTCAGCAGAACTAAAAATCGTCTGTGGACTAAGGGTGAGGAGAGTGGAAACTTTCTGAATGTTGTAGAAATTAAAGATGATTGTGATAATGATACTTTGTTAATAAAAGTCAATCCTGTAGGCCCTGTTTGTCATATGGGCTGGGATACTTGTTTTAACGAAGAAAATCAGATTGACGATTTTGAGTTTTTGCGGTTTCTGCAAAGTTTTATTGATAAAAGATTTAAGGAAATGCCGCAAGGCTCTTATACTACATCTTTATTTAACAGCGGCGTGAACAGAATGGCTCAGAAAGTAGGTGAGGAGGCTGTCGAAACCGTGATTGAAGCAACAAATGGTACTGATGAAGGCTTTTTGTATGAAGCATCCGATCTGGTTTATCATCTTATGGTATTGCTTACTTCAAAGGGTTATCGCATTGAAGACCTGGGCAGGGAGCTAAAAAAACGACATAAGTAATATGGAAGACGAAGTTTTGATTAATTACGAAGATGTTGAAATCTGCCAGGAAGAACTGGTGGTTTTACAGGATGTTAGCCTTAAAGTTAGCAGAGGTGAATTTGTATATATAATTGGAAAGGTGGGGTCTGGCAAAAGCAGCCTGCTTAAAACAATGTATTGCGATCTGCCTGTTAACGGAACAAGTGCATTTATACTTGGCTATGATCTTTGTAATATGAAAAACAGGAACATTCCTCACCTAAGAAGAAAACTTGGTGTAGTCTTTCAGGATTTTCAATTGCTTACCGATAGAAATGTTGAATCAAATCTGTCTTTTGTTCTTAAGGCTACAGGCTGGAAAAGTAAAGACGAGATTCAGGACAAAATAAAGGAAGTTCTTCAAAAAGTTGGTATGGCTAATAAGGGCTATAAAATGCCTCACGAACTTTCTGGTGGCGAACAACAAAGAATAGTTGTTGCAAGAGCATTGCTTAACTCTCCCGATTTGATACTTGCCGATGAACCAACCGGAAACCTCGATCCTGAGACCGGTAGTGAAATTGTCGGCCTGTTGCATTCTATCAGAGAATCAGGTACTACAGTGATTATGAGTACACATAACATGAGTGTGGTTCAAAGTTTTCCGGGCAGGGTATTAAAATGTGAAAATGGAAGACTGATTGAATAATTTTGTAAATTTGTAACGTAAAAAGAACCAATAAAATATATAAGAAAATGAAAGTGCTGAAGTTTGGTGGTACTTCCGTGGGATCTGCCCAGCGTATGAAAGAAGTATCAAATCTCATTCTGGATGGTCAGAAAAAAATCGTTGTTTTGTCTGCAATGTCAGGGACAACCAATACCCTGGTAGAGATTTCTGATTACTTGTATAAACGTAATCCTGATGCTGCTAATGAAACTATTAACAAGCTGGAGCAAAAGTATTTGTCTGTAATTGACGAATTGTACGAAAAAGAAGAAACCAAACAAAGAACTCTTGAATTTCTGTCTTCACAAATAGACTACATACGTAGTTTTACAAAAAATCTTTTCACTTTGTTTGAAGAAAAGATTATTCTTGCTCAGGGTGAAATTCTTTCAACAAATATGTTTACAAACTATCTTCACGAAACCGGTGTTAAAGCGGTTCTGCTTCCTGCATTGGAGTATATGAGGATAGATAAAAATTCAGAACCTGACACTGAGTATATACGTGAGAATCTTAACAAGCTTTTGAGTAAATATACAGATGCTGAGATCTTTATAACTCAGGGATATATTTGTCTGAATGCTTATGGTGAAGTTGACAATCTTCAGAGAGGTGGTAGTGATTATTCTGCTTCATTGGTAGGTGCTGCAATCAAATCGGAAGAAATTCAAATCTGGACAGATATTGATGGTATGCATAATAACGATCCGAGAGTTGTTGACAAAACAAGTCCCGTATCACATTTGCATTTTGAAGAGGCTGCTGAACTTGCATATTTTGGAGCAAAAATACTTCACCCAACATGTATTTTACCTGCAAAACTTGCAAACATCCCTGTTCGCTTGTTGAATACTTTGCAACCTCAGGCTTTCGGAACTCTGATTTCAAATAAAACTGAAAAGAGTAAGCTTAAGGCAGTTGCAGCAAAAGAAGGTATTACAGCCATCAAGATTAAGTCAGGAAGAATGTTGCTGGCTTATGGTTTCCTGCGTAAAGTATTTGAGATCTTTGAAAGCTATCAGACTTCTATCGATATGATATGTACTTCTGAAGTGGGCATATCATTAACAATCGATAATAACAAGCATTTACATGAAATTATCGATGAACTTAAGAAGTTTGGAACGGTCTCTGTAGATACTGAAATGGTTATTATTTGTGTTGTTGGTGATTTGGAATGGGAAAATGTAGGATTTGAGTCAAAAGTTGTTGATGCACTAAAGGACGTTCCAATCAGAATGATTTCTTATGGAGGAAGCAACTATAATATCTCTTTGCTTGTTAAGTCTTCAGATAAGAAGAAAGCAATGCAGGCATTGAGTGATAAATTATTCAATAATTAAGAAATCTGACAGATTAGATGGATACTAAAGGACAATTTCCGTTAGAAAAATTGTCAAAGCTTGAAACACCTTTTTATTATTATGATACACAGGTGCTTAGAAAGACTCTTGATACTTTAACTAATGAATCAAACAAATATGGATATCATATACATTACGCATTAAAAGCTAATGTAAATCCAAGAATTCTTTCTATAATCTGTGGTTATGGTCTTGGTGCAGATTGCGTAAGCGGTGGCGAGATAAAAGCTGCCATTAATGCCGGATTTCCTGCATCAAAAATAGTTTTTGCTGGTGTAGGTAAGGCTGATTGGGAAATTAATCTTGCATTGGACTACAATATTTTTTGTTTTAATGTTGAGTCTATTCCCGAACTGGAAGTTATAAACGAACTGGCTCAGGCTAAGGGTAAAACGGCAGGAATTGCACTTAGAATAAATCCGAATGTAGCGGCAGATACTCATCACTATATAGCTACAGGAAAAGAAGAGAATAAGTTTGGTATCTCAATGAATGACCTTGATAAAGTAATTGATTTTGCGCTTACATGCAAAAATGTAAACTTACTTGGTCTTCATTTCCATATAGGATCACAAATCCTGGAAATGAATAATTTTGCCGGACTTTGCAGCAGATTGAACGAGCTTCAGGAAAAACTGGAAAGAAGAAATATCAGAGTTAAAAATATTAATTTTGGTGGTGGTCTGGGTATTGATTATCAGTATCCAAATAAACAGCCTATTCCTGATTTTGCTAATTACTTCAAAACTTTCCGTAGTATGGTCAAGTTGAGAGACGGTCAGGAAATTCATTTCGAACCGGGACGGTCTGTAGTAGCTCAATGTGGTTCATTGATTACAAAGGTTTTGTATATTAAAGAAGGTGCAAAGAAGTCTTTTGCCATAGTAGATGCCGGAATGACTGAATTAATCAGACCGGCTCTTTATCAGGCTTATCATAAGATAGAAAACTGTTCATCAGATCAGGAAGTTGTTAAATATGATGTGGTTGGCCCAATATGTGAATCTACCGACTCTTTTGGTAAAGAAGTTCCTCTAAACAAGGCAAAAAGAGGAGATATATTTGCAATTCGTTCTGCAGGAGCATACGGTGAAGTTATGGCTTCACAATATAATCTGAGAAATTTACCAAAATCATATTTTTCGGAAGATTTATTGTAATAATTAAAATATGTCATTTACCGACTTACTGAACAATCCATATATTATTGCCATTGCTGTTGCAATGGCTTTAGTATGGATTGTTCAGCTTTGGTTTTATCTGTACAGGTACAGAGGAATCATTTTAAAAAATTCAAAAATTAATTCAGGACAAATCAAATCTTCAGGTGTTCAGCCTCCGGTTTCTGTAATAATTTGTTCGAGAGATAATGCTGAAAATCTCGCAAAAAATCTACCTGCTATTTTAAATCAATCTTATGGCGAATTTCAGGTTGTTGTAGTTGACGATGCCTCTGAAGATAATACGCAGGATGTTTTATTAAAACTCGAGCAGGTATATCCAAATTTGTATCATACATTCCTGCCTTCAGGTGTTCAGAACGTTAGCACTAAAAAAATGGCAATGACAATTGGACTGAAAGCTGCAAAGTATGATTATGTTATTTTTACTGATCCTGATTGTATCCCCGTAAATTCCAACTGGTTATCATCTATGGTTAGTAATGTTGATAATAAGACTGAGGTCGTTATGGGCTTTACTGATTTTAGTAACAAAGGTAGTTTATTGCAGTCTTTGGTAAGGTATGATAATTTGTTTTCTGCAATTCAATTTATGGGTTCTGCATTTTTTGGCAAACCTTACATGGCTCTGACTTCAAATCTTCTTATAAGTAAAGATGTTTTTTTCAGGAATAAAGGTTTTGCTTCACATTTAAATCTTACTTCCGGTGAAGAAGATTTGTTTATCAGGGATGTTTCTAATAAAAATAATACTTCAATATCTGTTATCCCTGATAGTGTTTTGAGTGTAGAGAAGGAAGAACTTTGGAAGTATTGGAAGAAGCAAAAATTAAAGAAGTTCTCAACATATCCTGGTTACAAATTTGCGACAAAGCTCCGATTAGGCAGTGAAATGACATCCAGGTTATTCTTATATACTTTAGTAATGTTTTTTACTGCATATGGCATTTTCGCCTCAAAGTATCTGTTGTCAATATTTGCGGTTTCGATGTTAATAATAAGAACTGTTGCTCAGATTATGCTGATAAAATCTACTGCAAAAGTATTCAATATAAAATTGAATGCCTTTACAGCTATTTTTTACGATTTGGTGCTTCCGGTAATTAACTTCAATCTGAGAATGAAGCACATCACTCAAAGAAATGACAATTTTACAAGGAGGGTTTTGAGGTAAATAATTTGTTTTTTTGAGTCAGTATTACGACTATAGTTACTATAAAAGCCAGAGTATCTCCTACAGGTAAGGCTATCCATACTCCGTTTGTTCCCAAAAATGAGGGAAGTATCAAAATAGCCGGCAATAAGAATATTAGTTGTCTGGACAAGCTCAGAAATATTGCGGTTCCGGCTTTTCCTATAGATTGAAAAAGGTTTGAAGTAACTACTTGAAAGCCAACCAATGGGAAGGCCAGAAAGACCAGCTTCATTGCATTGGTAGATAGTTCTCTCATTTGGCTGTCTGTGGTAAAAGCTGATACTATTTTATATGGAAATGCCATTGCAAGAATAAAACCAATTGTGGTTATTACTGTAGCCCAAATAATTGA
>CAZFUO010000106.1:0-8183 GCA_964522065.1 uncultured Bacteroidales bacterium
TCATTTTTAGAAATTGATGAAGGTAAATTTAACCAGCCCAGAAAATCGTTTCCTTTGCCTGTGCCTTCCTGAAGCATTTTGTTTGCTCCATCTGCTTTAGATGCGTATGCATTTACAGCATCACTGTTTATGAAACCCAGTGATTTTTCAAAGTTGAATAATATATTTTTCATATTTTGAATGTTTTCTATCTTAATGATTCGGTAAGAAGTTTTATTTCTATACCAGGGGAAATCCTTTCGTAAAGTATATTGTATACTGCTTCTAGTATTGGCATGTTTACATGATAACATTCATTTATTTCTTTTATGCATTTTGTTGCATAGTATCCTTCTGCTATCATTTCCATTTCCAGGTGAGCTGTTCTTACAGAATAGCCTTTGCCTATCATTGTACCAAATGTGCGGTTTCTGCTGAATTTTGAGTATGAAGTTACAAGTAAATCTCCTAAATACACAGATTCGTTTATGTTTCTTACAATTGGATGTACTGAATTGATAAACCTGTTTATTTCCTGAGTTGAGTTTGAAATCAGAACGGATTGAAAATTATCTCCATATTTCAATCCGTGACAAATACCTGCAGCTATAGAATAAACATTTTTAAGAGTTGATGAGTATTCTACTCCAATAATATCATCTGAAATTGTTGTTTTAACAAAGCTGCATGTGAACTTTTGAGCTATGCATCTTGCTTTTTCTTTGTTAATACAAGCAATGGTTAAATATGAGAGCCTTTCCAAAGCAACTTCTTCCGCATGACAAGGACCACCAATTGCTGCAATATTTTCTTTAGGTACTTTATATATTTTGTTGAAATAATCAGATACAAGCATGTTTTCATCGGGAACAATTCCTTTAATTGCTGTTACAATGAATTTTCCGCTTATATCCTGATTTAATTTTTTCAGGTGTTGCTTTAAAAAAGGTGATGGGGTGGCAAATACCAGAATATCAGAGTTTTTTACAGCATTGTTTATATTGCTGTAAAAGTGAATCTGGTTTAAATCAAATTTAACCGCACTCAAATACGATGAGTTGTGTCCAAGTCTTTTAAAATCTTCTATTTGAGATGGACGTCTCATATACCAGTTGATTTTTTCACTGCTATTCATGGTGACAATTTTCGCCAGAGCTGTTGCCCAGCTGCCTCCTCCCATGATACATATTTTTCCCGGAAGTTCCATGTTAGTTTTTTTTACTGGTTATTTATCCAGGAGTTTACCTGATCTATTGTTGGATTTGTGAGATTTAATTTATTCTTTTTGTTTATGCCACAGAGTTCCTGGTGTAATTTTCCTGCTGAAAGATCTTTCAGATTTTCAACCTGCAGATATCCTGCTTTTTGTAAAACAACAACCCATTCTTCAGGAATACCTTTGTCTGTATAAGCACTCACAGGATCTTTTTTAATTACTTTTTCTGGTCTCATTTGAGGGAAGAAAAGTACTTCCTGTATAGTTGTCTGACCTGTAAGTAGCATTACTAATCTATCCATTCCAATACCCATACCTGAAGTTGGTGGCATGCCGTATTCTAATGCTCTTATAAAGTCATTGTCAATAAACATAGCCTCGTCATCACCTTTTTCGGCTAGTTTTAATTGTTCCTGAAATCTTTCAAGCTGGTCGATTGGATCGTTAAGCTCAGAATAAGCGTTTGCAAGTTCCTTTCCATTTACCATTAGTTCAAATCTCTCGGTCAATTCAGGGTTTTCTCTATGCCTTTTGCAAAGAGGAGACATCTCATACGGGTAATCTGTGATAAATGTAGGTTGAATATATTTACCTTCACATTTTGCACCAAAGATTTCATCGATAAGTTTGCCTTTGCCCATACTTGGGTCATTTTCAACACCAAGTTTGTCGCAAACACCCCTTAAAGCAACCTCATCCATACCATTAATGTCTATTCCTGTATTTTCATTAATAGCATCAATCATAGTCACTCTTCTGAAAGGTGCTTTAAAGCTTATAACATTTTCACCAACTTTAAGTTCTGTGGTTCCGTTAACATCAAGACAAATTTTCTCAAGCATTTGCTCGGTAAACTTCATCATCCAGTTATAATCCTTGTAAGAAACATAAATCTCCATTGCTGTAAACTCCGGATTATGTGTTCTGTCCATACCTTCGTTTCGGAAATTTTTTGAGAATTCATAAACACCTTCAAAACCGCCGACTATAAGCCTTTTAAGGTATAACTCATCTGCTATTCTTAGGTATAGAGGTATGTCTAATGCATTATGATGGGTAATAAATGGTCTGGCTGCAGCACCACCGGGAATTGATTGCAAGATTGGTGTTTCAACTTCCATGTAGCCTCTTTCGTTAAAGAAATTTCTCATAGAGTTAAACACCATTGTCCTTTTACGGAATATCTCTTTAACCTGACTGTTTACAACCAGGTCAACATATCTTTGTCTGTATCTAAGCTCAGGGTCAGAAAAAGCATCAAAGACTTCACCATCTTTTTCTTTAACAACAGGTAGCGGTCTGAGAGTTTTTGCAAGTACTGTAAGTGATTCTGCATGAATAGAAATTTCACCCATTTGGGTTCTGAAAACATATCCTTTAATACCAACGAAATCACCAATATCTAAAAGCTTTTTAAATACAGTATTGTATAATTCTTTATCGTTTTCATCGGGGCAAATTGCATCTCTTGAAATATAAATCTGAATTCTTCCCTGAGAATCCTGTAGTTCCATAAAGGAAGCTTTACCCATAATTCTTCTTGACATTATGCGTCCTGCTACACAGACTTGCCTTGCAGGTAATTCCTCATCTTTGAAATTCTCAATAATTTCACCTGAAAAGGCGTTTGTTGGATATTCCTCAGCAGGGTAAGGGTTTATACCGGCTTCACGAAGAGCAGATAAACTTTGTCTTCTTCCAATTTCCTGTTCACTTAAATCTGAAATGCTCATATCATTAAAATTGCTTTTTTAACTGAGAAACCAATTCTTCGGTTAATATTGTTAATTGTTCTCCGCTTGTCATATTTTTAATTGTAATGCTTTGTGATTCTAATTCGGACTCACCAGCTATTGCTACAAACGGAATATTTCTGGCATTGGCATATGCCATTTGCTTTTTTATTTTGGACGATTCAGGAAATATTTCGGCAGAGATGCCTTCATTTCTTACTTTGCTAAGAAGGGGCAGGCAATATTCAAACTCTTTTTCACCGAAGTTAGTAAACAAGATCTTTGTTGTTCTGACAGCTTCAGAAGGGAAAAGGTTTAATGTGTTAAGTACATCAAAGATTCGGTCAGCCCCAAAAGAGATGCCAACACCCGAAACATCAGGTAGTCCAAATACTCCGGTTAGGTTATCGTATCTTCCTCCACCTGAAATACTACCCATTTCTGTATCTAATGCCTTAACTTCTATTATTGCACCAGTGTAATAATTTAATCCTCTTGCAAGTTTTAAGTCGAGCTCAATCTCTGCTTTTAACGGTGTTTTTTCTATTAAACCAAAAATATATTCAAGTTCTTCTATTCCTTTTAAGCCTGTTTGAGATAGCTTAAGGATTTCCTTCAACTGGCTAAGTTTTGTCATTGCATCTCCTTCGAGATGTAAGATAGGCTGTAGCTTTTTAATTGACTCTTCTGATAATCCTTTATCAGCTAATTCTTTATTTACGTTTTCAGCGCCTATTTTATCATATTTGTCAATAGCAACAGTTATATCAGTTAATCTCTCGTTTTCACCGAGTATTTCTGCAATACCACTTAAGATTTTCCTGTTATTGAGCTTTATACAAATGCTAAGGCCAAATCTTTTGAAAACTTCATCTATAATATGTAGAAGTTCGATTTCGTTAACGAGTGAGTCACTACCAACTATATCGGCATCACACTGAAAAAACTCGCGGTATCTGCCTTTTTGGGGTCTGTCTGCTCTCCAAACGGGTTGTATCTGAAATCTTCTGAATGGAAAAACCAGCTCGTTTCTGTGCATGACCACATATCTGGCAAAAGGAACTGTTAGATCATATCTTAGTCCTTTCTCCGAAATTTTTGTAGTAAGTTTTACTGAGTTTTTTTGAAGTAACTCATTGTCATCAACACCTGAAATATAGTCACCGGAGTTAAGTATTTTAAAAAGTAATTTATCACCTTCTTCTCCGTATTTGCCCATAAGTGTAGACAGATTCTCCATTGCAGGAGTTTCAATCTGCTGAAAACCATAAAGGTTGAAAACAGCCTTTATGGTTTCGAAAATATAATTCCTCTTCGCCATTTCATCGGGCGAAAAATCTCTTGTTCCCTTAGGAATGGATGGTTTTTGTGCCATTTAAAAAGTTAATCTCTTCGACCTAAAAATATCATTACGTAGTACAACAATGTTGCAAGTGATCCAAGTGCAGCTACAACATATGTATATGCAGCCCATCTTAAGGCGTCAGTAGCCATAGGATAAGTTGAATTGTTGGTAACTCCTGCTCTGCTTAACCATGCAACAGCTCTTTTACTTGCATTTATTTCAACCGGCAGGGTTATAAAACTGAATAATGTTGTTGAAGCAAAAAGTATTATACCTATTAGTAAAAGTTGTGGGAAAGATTGAAAAAAGATAATCCCTGCAAGTAATACCCATTGCATCCATCTTGACGCAAAACTTACTACAGGAACAAGTTTTGAGCGGAAATTTAAAAATAAATATGCGTTTGCATGTTGAACCGCATGACCGCATTCGTGAGCAGCAACTGCTGCTGCAGAGATACTATTGCTCATGTAAACCTGGTCACTAAGGTTAACAACCTTTGTTGCAGGATTATAGTGGTCAGTTAACTGTCCGGGTACATGCATTACTTTAACATCATTAATGCCGTGCTCTCTTAGCATTTGTTCTGCTACATCTTTTCCGGTAAGTCCGCCTGGCATAGCTACTTTACCGTATTTTTTAAATTTCGAATGCAATACCTGCTGTACAATCCAGCTTAGTAATGCAAATACAATAAATATTATATAAATCATTTTACTTTAGTTTTGGTTATATCTCTCTATAGTCTGATCTCTGTCAGGTCCTAGTGACACTATCTTTATATTAACACCTAACTCTTCCTCCAGGAAGTTCAGGTAGTTATTAAATTCTTCAGGAAATTCATCTTCTGACCTCATTGATGACATTTCTGTGTTCCATCCGGGAAGTTCAGCGAAAACCGGTTTAACATCATCATTTATTTCAAATGGGAAAGACTCGGTTACTTCTCCGTCTATTTCATATGCTACGCATGCATTAATAGTATCAAATGAGTCCATAACGTCACTTTTCATCATTATAAGGTCGGTAACTCCGTTTATCATTATTGCATATCTTAATGCAACCAAATCAATCCATCCGCAACGTCTTGGTCTTCCGGTAACTGATCCGTACTCGTGGCCTTTGTCTCTCATTGCCTGACCGTTTTCGTCAAATAGCTCAGTAGGGAAAGGACCGCTACCAACTCTTGTGCAATAAGCTTTAAATATTCCATATACATTGCCTATAGCCTTTGGAGCTATGCCCAAACCTGTACAAGCTCCCGCACAAATTGTATTTGAAGAAGTAACAAATGGGTATGAACCAAAATCAATGTCAAGCATTGTTCCCTGAGCTCCTTCACATAGAACTGTTTTACCTTCTTTAAAACAATTGTTTATATAGTGTTCGCTATCAATAAATTTAAATTGTTTAAGACATTCAAGTCCTTCCATCCATTCTTTTTCAATTGGAGCAAGGTCATATTCGAAATTCATGTCTTTCAACATTTTTTTGTGTCTTTCAACCGCTGTTTTGTATTTCTTTTCAAAATCGTGAAGAATATCTCCGACTCTTAAGCCATTACGGCTGATTTTGTCGGTGTAAGTAGGCCCTATGCCTTTGCCTGTGGTTCCGATTTTACCTTCGCCTTTTAAAGACTCGTTAGCTGCGTCAAGCAATCTGTGAGTAGGTAAAATAAGATGAGCTTTTTTTGAAATGTAAAGCCTTTCTGTAAGCGGGTGTCCGCTTGCCATTAACTGATCAATTTCTATTTTAAACAGTGCAGGATCCAGAACGACTCCATTACCGATTATATTAATTTTGTCTCCCTGAAAAATACCTGAAGGCACTGAACGAAGCACGTATTTCTGACCGTTAAATTCAAGGGTATGTCCTGCATTAGGACCTCCCTGAAAACGACAAACCACATCGTAACGCGGGGTTAACACGTCTACTACCTTTCCCTTACCCTCATCTCCCCACTGGAGACCTAACAATACATCTGCTCTCATATTTTTTAAAAACCTGATTTAAAACAAAAATTGAACGTTATATCACCACAAAGATACAATTTTTTGGTCAAATTGAGTATCTTTCAAGTAACTTGTTTGCCTGTAAACTAAGTTGGTAATGATCTGATAATTTGTCTTTTTCTGCTTGTAATAATGCTTTGTCCAACTCTTTGACTTCTTTTTTTGAAAGTATAAGTCTGAGCAATAGTAGATAACCACAACTCTTTATGTGCTCATCGTCGCAGAAAATCCATTCAATAGCTTTGTCAGGTGCATAATTCTGGTGTTGTAACAAATTGAATGTCAATTGTTCTGCTAATTCAAATATTGTACATTCTGATATCCATGTATCTGCTTTTTCTTCAGTGAACAAATCATTAGGATACAGCATTGTAGCAAGTATCTTTCCTTCTCTTGACGATTCTTTCCAGAGATCTTCAGCTAAGGATATTTCGGGTGTATAGCTTTTTGCAATACCTCTTAATGACATTGCGTCCAAACCGAAATTGATTTTATAATTTAACCCTTTTTTTCTCATAGCTGTTGAGACTTCACCATTCATGCGAAGTCTCAACAACTTTCTTATTTCTAATAATTTTTCCTTATTCATTAGTTATATGAAGGAAGATTTGAATACTCTTTTGAATACCTCAGATGTTGTTGCACATAATTTTCATTATAGCTTACTTTTATGTCTGTGATATTTCCTTTTTTGTCAAAAACAGGAGTATAAACAGGGTTAACAAATCCCTTATATGGTGCAAGTTTCAACTTAGAATATCTTTCAAGCATCTCCTTATGAATATCCTGGTCAACTTTGACAGCATAGTTTTCAACTATATTACGGGCTGCATTGAAGTCTCCTGTTGATTTTATTTTCTGTATTTCAGACAAAAGTTCTCCAAAAAGAGTTCTGACAGCTGCATAATCATTAATCTTTAAATAAGTTTTGCCGTCGCGCTTAACAAGTTCCATCACTTTATCTTTTGCGCCCTTTTCGAATACCCATCTTGAAATTAATGCGCGGTTTCGCATATGAGATTCTTCAATGCTTTTACCCGGTTCAAGACGGGTAAGCTGAGTAAGCAAGCCATTCATTATATATTTGTAGTATTCAGCTTTGTATGCTTCTTCATCTGGTGTTAAGCCTAGTTCAACCAATTTCTTGTCTGCAACATAGTAAAGTCCAAAGAGGTCTGCTCTTGCTTCTTCTATTGTAGCGCCATAAGCTTTTAAAGCATCGGGATCAACGCCAGGTAAAAGTTTTCCAGAACCATGTCCAAGGCACTCATGTAGATCTGTGTGAAGATTGTCAGTGAGAAATCCATATTTCTTGTTGCTTTCAATTTCTTCACTTCCAAGCATGAATTCATCGTTAAAACCAGTGCCTTGTGATGCTTTATCGTAAGCTTCGGTTATATTTTCTATTGTTACAGATTTAGAACCATGTTCTCTTCGTATCCAGTTTGAATTTGGTAGATTAATTCCAATAGGAGTAGTTGGATAGCAGTCTCCGGATAAAATTGTTGCAGTTATCACTTTTGCTGTAACCCCTTTAACTTTTGATTTTTTAAATTCGTCAGAAACCGGTGAATTGTCTTCAAACCACTGTGCGTTATTGCTAATCAGAGTTGATCTTTTTGATGCTTCTGTATTTTTGAAGTTAACAAGACTTTCCCATGAACCCTTTATGCCAAGAGGGTCGCCATAGGTTTCTGTAAATCCATTAACGAAATCTATTCTTGAGTCGAGATCTTCTACCCACAAAATGCAATAATCATCAAAAGTCTTCAAATCTCCCGAATTGTAATACTCTATCAGTTTATTAATAACAGATGCCTGATTTGGATTTTCAGCTACTTCAGCTGCTTTTTTTAGCCAGTAAACTATTTTAGATATTGCTTTACCGTACATGCCTT
>CAZFUO010000107.1:0-8126 GCA_964522065.1 uncultured Bacteroidales bacterium
GAACGAACTTTGACTGCTCCCGGTTTTTTTGAAGATTATCACGAACTTTCTGATGTTGATAAATTTCCATGGCCTGATCCTAAAAAATACATAGATCCTGAAGAGTGTTTAAAAGCAGTAAATGAAGTACCCGAAGGTTATGCCATTTTAGGAGTTATATGGTCTGCGCATTTTCAGGATGCATGTTCAGCTTTTGGTATGGAAGAAGCACTTATGAGAATGATGACTGAGCCCGATATGTTCAGGGCTGTAATTGACAGAATTGCTGATTTCTATCTGGAGGCTAATGAAATTTTTTATAAAGCAACACAAGGAAAACTACATGCTGTACTAATTGGTAATGACCTTGGCAGTCAGTGTGGTCTTATGGTCGATCCTCAATCAATAATTGATTTTGTACTTCCAGGTACCAAAAAACTGGTTGAGCAGGCAAAAAGATATGGTCTCAAAGTATTTCATCATTCCTGCGGCTCAATTTACGATATAATACCAGAGCTTATTGAATGTGGTGTAGATGTTATTCACCCTATTCAGGCACTTGCAGCAAAAATGGAACCGCAAGGCCTTAAGGATAGTTTTGGTGACAAAGTCTCTTTCTGCGGTGGTGTTGACGCTCAATACTTATTAGTAAATGGTCAGCCTGAGGAAGTTGTAGAAAAAGTAAAAGAACTGAAATCAATCTTCCCTACAGGCTTAATCATTTCACCCAGCCACGAAGCAATACTTACAGATATTCCACCTGTAAATATTGAAGCACTGTTTAAAGAAGCCGGTAAATTACCGGCATTTTAAGGCAATTATTAATATAACATCACCGCCTGAATAGTCTGTACTTATATATGTTTGGACTGTTTCATCTTTTACTTCGCCCTTATCATCATAGTAAGTGCTACTGTGTCTTCTTGATAAGCTCTCAATAACTGCTTGTGTTTCTGCACTGTTGTTTGTAGATAATCGTAAATCTTTACCATATGTAGAAACTTTCATATTGTGTAAATCTTTTACACTCAAACTTGCTTCGTCGTCCCAAGTACTTGAAAGTACAATTCTGGGCTTTTCTTCGTAAGTTGTTTCGAATTTATTTATGTAATGGGCCTTTAAATTAATTGACATTTTTGAATGTTTGAAATTATATAATATTTTAATCTGCTTGTCAATTATCTGAATGCCGGGTAAAGAAAACGGATCAGAGTATTCCATTCTGGTTTCACTTCCAAATGATATATTTATTACGTATGACGAATCAGTCACAGAAGACTTATTGCTACTGTAATGATTTACATTATGATAAGCTACGTTGGGATTTGAAAGTGTGAGATATACTCCTGGTATAACGAAACCATCTTTACCACCATTTGAATAATTATGTATCATTAAGCTGTTTCCATTGTCGCCTGCAATCCATGCAGAGGTAAGATATTCAATGTCATATACTGGAAATGCTTTCAATTCAAACTCAGCGTCAAAGTCTGAAAAAACGCCTACCATTGATGGGCATTTCTTGTTTACCATAAGCAGGAAGCAGATGTTCTGACTTTCTTTAATAGATTTTTCAGTACGGGCTTCAATAAACATATTATATTCTGTAGAGTCTGAGATATCATGATAGGTCGTTATTTTTTTGTCTTTATCGTACTTGCAGAAATATACTTTATGCTCGCTGTCTTTATTATGCAGTCTTTTGTAATGTACAACGACAGCTCTGTCTGATGTTTGATTGTACAACATAACTACTTTTGAAGCAAGGTAAGGTATTGTTAGTTTTATTTCGTCTTCCTGAGGATTGTTGTCGTCAGGTGCAAAATTGTAAACAAGTCTTCTTGCAAAAGGAGCATTATTTTCCGGAGTAAGATGCTTGATTATGTTTGAGTAAGGATTGCCTTCACCTTTATTTATAACAGTGAATTTTTCATTTTCACCCGATAAAAGATATCTTACATAGTCGTCATATTCGTCACCAATAGAAGTGCCCAGCAAATTGGTTGTTTGTGTATTTATATAGTTTCTCCAGGTCCAGTTTGTAGCACTGCTATACCAGGAATAGTTTTTCAATAGAGTTGCCATATCAAGCTTGGTTCCACTTCTTAAACATTGCATATAGTGAAGGAATGTACTTGAAATATTAGCTTCAATTGTGCTTGCTGAGAATTTCTCTATTACAGGCACCGTGCCGGCATAGTCCCAGGGCTCGCTTAGTAAGTGAAAAATACTTCTGTACCTTGTACCACTCTCTTCTTTTTCCAAAAGGGCCATTTTAAGATTGTCCTCAGGTTCAGCGGTTGAGAAATCGGTATCAAGAGGCCAGACTATTCTGGAAGCTGTAGGAGCATGAGCTTCGGTAAAGAAATAATTATCTGTAAGTACTACAGTATAATAATCTTGTGTATAGTGCATGTATTCGTGGGCAAGAGTCTTTTTTAAGTCGTCTCTGTCAACAGCCAATTGAGAGTTTATTTTAAAATATCCTCTGCCTGCAATATATCCGAATACATTAATACTGCCAAAAGCACTTGCACCCATATTTGAGACATAAATATTAAATCTTAGATCGGGTGTTTCAAGACCTTTCTCTTTAAACTTTTTTATAATTAGATCCATATAACCACCTATATCCTGTATCAACATCGGAGTTCCGCCCTTATCAGGATCCATATTAGAATTATACCATGGTTCTTTGGGCTTCTTCATATTAGAATATTGATAACCAAGGTAGTTATTATCTTCACCGGTGCCTTTTCCTGATACATAAATGACATTTACTTTATCGGTAGTATGTATGTGAGTATAAAAACCGTGAGCCAGTTCGAACCATGCAAGTTTGGTTAAGTGATTTGTTACAAATGCGACAGAACTATCTTTAAGAGAAATGCCTCCGTTATCATACAAAACCCATTCTCTTTTTATCTCGTCATAATATCCCGGAACCACTGCAGGAAGGCCTTTTTCTGTAATCATGCCTTTGTCAATGTTTTTTAACTTAATTTCCAGCGGAACCTCAAATGTTGAACCAAAGCTTACAGTAACATCATAGGCAGTACTCATTTTCATTCCTGCAGGCGGGGCAGGAGGATTATCAAGTTTTACAATTGTCATTCTGAAGTCGCTGTTATAAATTCCGGCAGGTATTTTTACTTCAATACTGTCAGTCGTAATCGTTTTTGATTCGGCAGCAACATTTACAGTTTGATCGTAAACAACACTTCCGAATGGATTTACTTTTATGGTGTCACTGTATAAAGGCTCGCAGTTAACATCCTGAACCATGCAGCGATAAAATGCAGGTGTTTTTGGTGATAGTACTAACTCGTTTTGTTTAAGGCTTATATAATTTTGCCTTAAATCGTTTTGTGTTGTGCTTTCAGACAAGTCAAACCATTGATTGCCATCAGCAGATGCCTGCCATTTAATTGTTCCTCTTACTTTTAAAGGTGGAACTAAAGTAACAATTCTGTCTTCAATTTTCTGTTCAGGTAAGTTTTTTGACGAAACCACATATTCACCATTATATCTCTCTGAAATCAACTCTTCTTCGCTTGCAAGTTCGAGTGTAAATGTATCAGTTGACACAGAGTTCATACAGGGAAATTCAAAAGAAGACTCATAAATTACATATTTATAGCTTGGACTCTTAGGATTAGTAACCACACAATAGTATTTATCGTTTATAGTTTTTTCATCAATATAAAGAGACAATACAGGATTAGGTACGCTGTTTACAGCTTTTTTCCTGCTTACAGACATCCAGGTATATTCATTGTCTGGTAGTCTGAAAGGGGTATAATTTCTGATATCCAGTTTTAGAGTATCACCCATGCCAACCTTGAATTTGTTTTTGCTAAGTTTCACCGGTTTTTGATCACCGACGCGGTTTCTAAGTTTATCAGAAACAGGTATATCCTCAAATGTAAAATGTTTGTGAGATATTAGCATTGGTTCTAGTTTGCCGTTTTCCAATAATTCTTTAGGAATCGGACCACTTATCTCGTTACTATCCAGGTGTACATAAGTTAGTTTTGGAGAAATAAGATTAATCGATGGGGGAAATTTTCTGATCTTGTTTTTTCTTAGAGTAAGAGATTCAAGCATTGGTATTTGACACAGAGCATCAGGTATTTCAGTCAGTTTATTGAATGACATACTAAAATACTGTAATAAAGGAAAATACCCGAAATCTGCCGGTAGAGTGGCAATCTCATTATTAGCTGCATTAAAACCTCTTATGTTTTGAAGTCTTATTATTGAATCGGGCAAAGTTGTCAATTTATTATGGCCAATGTTTAGTTCTCTTATTTTTTCAAGCCTGCCTATTTCGTTAGGCAGAGATGAAAACTGATTATTACTCAAATCAAGGTTTTCAATAAGAGTCATATTTCCGAATCCGCCAGGTATTTGTCCGGTAAAGCTATTATTGTTTAGCGCCAGAAAAGATATTTTTGTACAATTTCCAATACTTTCAGGTATACTACCTGATAAATTGTTGTGATTAAGAGCCAGTGTCGTAAGCTTTGTCAGATTGCCAATATCTGCAGGTATATTGCCACTTAATTTGTTTTCTGATAAATCTAAATACTCCAGTGAGGTCAGATTGCAAATCTCATTTGGAATGTTTCCTGAAACATTGCCGGGAAATATATTTAGTGTTTTAAGCTTTTTCAGATTACCAATCTGAGAAGAAATAAAACCTTCAGATTTTAGATTTAATGCAAGACTCTCAAGATCTACCAAATTACCTATCTTATCATTGAGGGTGGCTTTTAAAGTATTTGTTGCGTCAAAAATATACAGGCTTTTCAGTTTAGTCAGATCAAAAATTGATTCCGGCAAATTTCCTTCAAAATATGCTGACATATTTAAAATTTCAAGTTCAGAGAGAAGGCCAATCTCAGCTGGTATAGATACTTTATTATTAGCATTGCCCGTTGCACTTATATTAAGTCTGATGACTCTTTCATTGTAAACCAGCACTCCGGGCCAGGTATTTACTGGTTTATTTAAATCCCAGCCTAAAGAGTTATTGAAAGATGAGTTTATTTTTACAAGATTTAGAGAGTCCTGAGTGTTTGTTTTGTAAGTGTAGGGAGAAATAAAAACTGCAGAACCAATGTTTGTTCCAAATTTGTAATCAACAACAAAAGTTGAATTACTGTTTAACATATAATAGCCGTTATGATGTCCTCCCCAACCAAAATTTATATGAAAAAGACCGTCTGAGTCATATCCGTCAACAACAACAGCATGCCCGGGGTCTCCCGGTAGTTCAACATAAACAGGTCTTAGTTTATCTATTTCATTCCTTATAAAATATGATTCAGTGCTTCCATTTGTACGATAATATTTAAAATGTTCAACCAATGCATTTGAGTATGCAGATTTTGAAGGAATACTTCCGAATTGGTCTCCACAATAATTCATATCCATAGCTACACCTACATGATAAGAGAGTAATTTGTAATCTTCATCTGTAGGATTATCCCAGTTGTAAACAGTATTTGCAAAGTCAGCACACAGTTGTCCGTACTTGCTGTGTGTGTAACAATTTGAGCCTTTGCCTGATTGTGGGTACTTATAATACGCCATTATTTGTGCAAACGCAGTTGCTACACAGCCGGTAGGGCAGTTGCCTACGTTTTCATGAGAATACTGATTTAAACTGATTCCTTTTTGATCTAATAACGGAACCGCGACAGGGCTGCCTGCTTTAAGATTTAAGGGTTGTGAAAAGTCAATTTTTAGTGAGTCCTCATATACTTTAAGTAATGCCTTAAGCTGTACAGGTATGCTGTCTTTGTGAAAAACTCCTTTTTGCGAATATCCTACCACAGCAAAATTATTGTCTTTCTGAGCCAGAATTGCATAACCCTGAGATGAATTCTGAAACACAAATACAGGCATATTTCTATTGCCCGCAGACTGATAACACTTTTTAATTTGTTGTTCTGACGATTTTAAACTGCCATCAGAAAAATAATTACTGTTAACTTTAAAGAATTCCCTGGCATATTTGGTAGCACCTTCAGCATCAGGGGTTTCGGCATTAATCTTGAGGATTGTAGTTGTCAGGAGGATGGCTAAGATTAAAATGCCTTTTATAGCCGGTTGTATGTTTGATTTTTTCATTGTTGCAGATTTTTAGTGTTTAACAATGATTTTTTCTACTTTATTAAAATCGTCTGTTTTAACAGAGATAAAGTAGGTGCCGTCGGGTAAGTATTTGTCAATTATGTAATTGACTGAAGTGAAGGTTTCAATCAGAACAGAGCCTTTAATATCGAGTAATCTTATTTGTGCGTTTTTAGGACTATCAGTTTGAGGGAATATTATATTTATAATGTTGTTTTTTACTATTGTTGGGTAAATTTTTATACCATCAACCTGGCGACTTTCCCATTTGGCTTTGCTAATGGTTTTCATTTTGAATGGGGTGGAAGAGAAGCATCTGTTCTTATCGCTTGCTTTTAGTGTGAACTGATCTCCTTTTGAAGGCGTAATTACTACGATATCACCAGTTCCGACGACGTTGCCGTTTTGTATCCATTCATAAGTGTAAGGTTCCAGACCTCCTGTTACGTTGTATCCCATTATTCCCAGTACTACAGGCATACCTTCGGGTACTTCTTCATCAAAAAGGACTACTACTTTTACAGGTTCTTCTGATTGTTTTGGCACTGACATTTTCACTATTGTTTGTGATTGCGCTGCAAACAAAACAAAGGTTAGAAATATCGTTATTATGTTTGGTTTCATATTCATTGCATTTAAAGGTTATAATGATATTACAAGTCTGAAACCTGTGTTTTTAATCATATAGAATTCCTGTGGGTTTCCCGGATAGGTGTCATAACCAGTTGGTTTTACACCTGAACGGTATCTTACATTGCAATAAGAAAATCCCCAGAATTCATCGCTTTCAATATTACCTCCTCGTACCAGTTTTTTTGTTCCATTATCAGGACCTTTTGGGTTGGTTTGAAGATCGGGAATGATTAGTGTGTTATTAACAATCTGAAATCCGTAATAGTCATCGTACCAGTCACTACACCATTCATTTACATTGCCGCTCATATCGTAAAGGCCAAGTTGATTTGGCAGCTTCTCTTTTACATTATGTTTAGTTACCGATGAGTTGGCTAAATACCATGCAACATCGTCCAGAACATCACTTCCAGAATATTTTTGTGTCTGTGATTTTTTACCTCCAAGTGCAGCATATTCCCATTCTGCCTCTGTCGGCAGCCTGAATGTTTTTCCACTTGCCTGGTTTAGTGCCGGTATAAAATCGCTTACAACTGTGTTCCATGCGGTTTCGCTGACAGGATAAGAGGGTTTGTCGTCTTCACTGTGATCTTTGTATGGCAGACTGCCTTTTACTGCCATCCAAAGCTGGTTGGTGACTTCAGACTCTGAAATGTAAAAGTCGTTTAGTTGTACCTGATGAGGCATGCCAAAAGAAGATTGATCTCTGCTGCCCATAGTGAACTGACCTCCTTCAACAAGTATCATATTGAAGGTAACGTTTTGAATTTTTACTGAAATAACAGGAGAGCTTGCCTGAGTTATTTTCAACTGTGACGTTTTGTCGCCGGCTTTTATTGTTACCGTGGTTTCTCTTTTAAAACCATCGTTTTTGGCAGCACCAATAATTATAGCTGTGTTTTTGTTGCCTGTAGCGGCAGACATTGTTATCCAGTTTGAACTAGTACTGGCTGTCCAGCTTTTGTTGGTTTTTATTTCCAGAAGACAGGCGTCTTTATCACTTGTAAAGTTAACATCTGTAAGTGATAAAGTTAGAGAGTCTGCAACAGGTTTGCCGGGATCATCAGGATTTTCAGGATCGTCCGGGTTGTCAGGTTTGTCTGGATCATCACCAGGAGTAAGTATATTGCATCCTGCAAATATCAGTGCAGCTATGAAAAAGAAGGAGAACTTTTTAAACATAGTATTTACGTGTTAAGGTTATGTTTATCAGGTCCGGTAAATTGCTTAAATATACTAAAAACCTGTTAGTTAAACAAATTATTTTTTCTCTCTGCCAGCCATACTCCACCCAATATCAATACCGAACCCGCTAATGCAACAAGCGTTATGGTTTCGTCAATAAGTAATGCTGAAGCAATTAGCGTTACCAT
>CAZFUO010000108.1:0-530 GCA_964522065.1 uncultured Bacteroidales bacterium
CCTCCATCAGATTTAAACCCTCTTTTCTGAGCTGATTCATAACATCAACTTTCAGAATAGAATCATTAATGACAATACCACAAGTCACAACCATACCTATAGCAGACATTAAGTTTAGAGTATGACCGCAAACCATAAGCAAAGCCAGAGACGCAGCCAGGTCAATCGGGATTTCCATCAGTATTATTAACGGTTGTTTGAAATTTTCAAACTGAGCAACAAGAATGAAATACATTAACATGATGGAAATAAGCAAAATAATAATTAACTCATTTATCATTTTCTTATTTGAAAAATAGCTGCCCGAAAACCCTGTTTCCCATTTCTTTTCTGAAGAAGAAATATTTAATGCAGCCTTAATCACACTTTCGGGTTTTTCAGCTTTCTGAAAAGTAACAGGAATATGTTCGCCTGCTTTACCTGAGATAATTGTTTTAATATCTTCAGAAACAGTCACATCAACAAATCTGTCCAGTGTTATTTTAGTCATTCCCCTTTCACTATCTCCTACAGGTATTAAAGTATTACGC
>CAZFUO010000108.1:540-8114 GCA_964522065.1 uncultured Bacteroidales bacterium
ATCTTCATCTCCCATAACTACAGGCATATATTGCTGATAAGATCGGAGAGTGGCAAATGCATTTTCCCTGAAAGCGGTTTTTAATGTCTGATAAACAACAGAATATGGAATATTATGTTGCAGCAATTTTTCCTGATTTATATGAAGATTCATTTGTTTATCAAATGAAATGCCATCAGGCTTCTGCCCGGTTATTAACCAAAGTTTGTCAGCAAAATCACGTATTTCCTTAGCCTCCGGTGAATGAGACCGGTTAACAGGATAACACTCAACTATAAGTTCAGGCTCGCCTGTAGTAAAAATCTTTTCAAATACGGTTCCTGATGGTGCAAAAGTTGCAATAGCACCCTTATAATTTGAGTTCAGATAATTATCTATTTTACTCCTGATTGCACCAATCTTACCTGCATCGTCAACTTTTAAGTACAACTCTGTTTCAGATGAGGTTTTATTTCTCTCCTTATTAAGTAAAAATTGTTGTTCGCCAACCAGACCAGTCTGTTCAACCAAAAAAGTATCAAGGTATTTCAGTAAATTTTCAGTACGCAGTAAATTGTCTTTTACATGAATATTGTCATTCCAGTCTATATCTACAATAAAATCATTTTGGTGAAGATCTGGCATTTTTTCTTTAGGAATGACCATAAACAACAAAACACATAAAGGTAAAACCACAAGCATAGAAATGCTCACCAACTTTTTATTAGAAAAAGTCCATTCAATACCTTTATGATAAATCTTTTCTACCGTCGAAATCTTTTCAGGTTTAGCCGTTTTAACAGATTTTACTTTGTTTGAGCGATTAAAAAACAACTTATACAATACAGGCAACAAAACAATGCCGGTTACGTAAGATACCAATAATCCAATTGTTACCGAAAGAGCCTGATCGAAAAATAATGCGCCAGCTATGCCGCTTAAAAAAATCAAAGGTGCAAAAACTGAAATCGATGAAAAGGCCGAACTCAGCATAGGTCCTATTACCTCATTTGTTCCCTTTATGCAAGAATTCTTTAAATCTAAACCCTTACGTTTGTATTGACCAATATTATCAGTAACAACTATCGAATTGTCTATCATATTACCCGATGCCAATATCAATCCGGTCAACGAAACAACATTAATAGATAAATGTAAAAGATAGAATAATAACAAACTTATTATCACCGAGACAATCATACTTATTCCAATTATTACCGGCGACTTAATATCTTTCATAAAAACCACAGATATCAACCAGACAAAAAGAAACGCAAGAATCAGATTTTGCTGAAGATTTGAAATAGTATAGTCAAGTAACTCAGTCTGATTTTCTGTAGTATTAAACTCAATATCAGGATGATTTACTTTTAGATCGTTCAGAACTTCGTCAAGTGCTGACTGCATATCGTCCATATTCTCATCAGACTGTTTAATGATGGCCATTCTTATACATCGTTTACCTTTGTATAAAGCCATACCACTTTCTTTTACAGAGGTATAGTTGATATCAGCAAGATCAGAAAGCTTATAAATCCTGTCATTTTTACGAATAAAGACATTTCTGATATCATCGATAGTTCTCAAAACAGTAGAAAACCTGATATTATATTCATAATACCCGTCTCTTACCTTCATACTGCCCGGTTCAATATTATTGCTGTTGAAAGCCGACTCTATATCAGAATATGAAATGCCGGCAATCTCAATTTTATTTACATCAGGAATAATAGTAACCTGCTTTTTCATAAGGCCACTAATATCAACCATCGAAACCTCGGGTAATTGCTCTATTCGTCTTTTTACTACATTCTCAGCAAATTCACTAAGATTCAAAAAACCGGCTTCATTAGTCTTAACATAATTACTGTCAGATGCCAAAGTCAGATTTATATACAGTACAGGGATATCTGTTGCACTGGCTTTAATTACCCTCGGTCTTTCGACAGTTTTTGGAAGATAATTCATGGCAGCATCTATCTTCTCATTAACTTCGATAAATGCAAGATCAGTATTAGTACCGTACTTAAAACTCAATCTAACAAGCGCACTTCCATCTCTTGTCTCACAACTAATATCCCTTAATCTTCCTGTTTGAGACAGCCTGTGTCTGAGAGTAGAAACAACAGTATTCTCCAGTTCTCTGGCAGAAGTGTTGTCACTATTTATCTGAACAGTGACTTCAGGTATAGGTATATCAGGCAAAAGCGATACAGGTATATTAAACAAACCGGCAACTCCGATAATACAAAAAGCCAGAAAGGCCATGATTACAGCAACCGGACGCTCCAAAAGAAATTTAATCATGTTTCCCGGTTTATTATTTAACCATTATAGGCGATTCGTGAGCCAAATTAAAATTGCCTTCGTATATTACGCTGTCACCCTGGCTTAATCCTTCGGTAACAATATAACTTTCAGAGTTTTCCAGTCCTGTTTGCACATAAACCCATTGAGCAAAACCGTTTTTTGCCAAAAAAACAACCTTTCTATTATCTCTTAAAACCAGAGCACTTTTAGGGATAAGTATTTGTTTGTCAGTACTTCTCTGTACTCTGACGGTTACATTCATTCCATCATAAAACACTCCTTGTAGATTATCTATACCGGCTTTAACTTTTACCATTCCATTTTTATCTACCACAGGGTTAATCTCAACAATTTTCCCTTTGCTAACTATAGTTTTATCTGAAAACGGCGAAACCAAAACCTCATCACCAATTTTTACTAATACCAATTCGCTCTCTAAAACCATAAAGTTGATATCAGGATGGTAAGTATCTACAATTCTGCAAAAAGGTTGACTACCGTCAGCTATATTGTTTTCTTTTGTAAATAAATTTGCTACTACCCCCGAAATCGGTGCATGCAATACAGATGCTTTAAGATTGTATTCAGCCAATTCCCGACTTATTCGACTTTGTTCAAAATTACACTTCACTTTTGCAATTTTTAAAACCTCAGCCGGTATTTTTCCGGGTTCGTTTAAAGAGTAACCCTGACCTATAAGTACATCCTGCAAGTCAAGTTTAGCCCTTTCAAAATTATCATCAGCCTGTTCAAAACTTCTTAACAATCTGAACTGATCTAAAGCCGCAATTTTTTGCCCCTTTGCAACTCTCTGTCCGTTTTTTACATAAATATTTGTTACCACATCAGAAGACTGAAATTTTAAATCCGCTTTTTTCCCGGCCTCTACAGTGCCATTAGATACCAGTTCGTAGTTAAAAACCTCAGCTTTAACAGGAATTGCTCTAACTTCAGCAGGCCTGTCAGACGACAAATCGTCCGAATATTTTTTATCGGATTTCTCATCCGAATTGCTTTTCCCGGTACAAGCCGTAAAAAACAACAATACAGACAAACAAAATACCAAATAGTGATTCATGTGTTAAATAGATTTTATGATCTTTTTATTACCGTTAATTAGTTGTAAAAGTAGAGTAAGCAACAAAGTATTACAAAAAACAAGGTGGACAAAATCTTTTCCAAAAAGCTATATAAATATTTGTAATATAGTGATATAATATATTTTAACAGAAGGATGTGACGGACAATATTATTCTTTGTATACAATTGGAATACCTTCAGATGTCAATGTTTCTGCACTTATCGTCATCTTTTTACAGGTGCTGTTGTTGAAGAAACTAACGGAAGCATTCCCTAAGCTGTCGGTTTTTACATTTGGATTCCAGTAGAGGGTGCGACGATAGTCGACATCTCCGGGAATGACACCTTTGCTATAGTCAGGATTATAGAATTCCTTGACTTGAGAATAACCATTCAGATAGGTTATGCGGACTCCTTTTTGGCTTCGAGCGGCAGCGTTCTTGAATGGATAAGCAAAAACAACAGTTCGTTCAATTTGGCTTGGCTCGTCTCGCCCATGCGCTGCGAATTTCTTCCATAAATCTTTATCAGCTGATACTACTATCTTTTGCACCTCTAAAATAGGTCTAAAATAGGTGTATTTATCAGTATATTGCCATCCCCTTACCATAGTACCTTGCTCAGTAAAACCGACCGTCAACCATACACCTGCGCCATACCTGAATTGCCCTGTTCTTTTAGCTCCCCGAACTGACTTAAACCAAAATTTTGGATTCTTTTCAATTAAATACTCGAATACATCTGGAGGATAATCCTTTCCCTGGTCTATCAAATCATCAATATCTTTCTCAACATCATAAATAATATCTTGGTTTGTAAATCTATTCCTTGTTGCTCTTAAAGTGACTTCCTTCAATATTTGTACCTGAGTGATAGATATGGCCTCTTTCGGCATTGTTGTTGTCAACTCGCAGGAGTCAATCACTTCATTTTTCAACGTGTCTGCCTCAAGCAATGAATAGGCTCTGGGTATCGGACTAAAAATTCTGTTCAAAGGAACAGAAGTCCATATCGTTTTCCCCTTCTCTTTTGTCTCAAGAGTAAGGTTCCATTTCCCGATAAAATCATCAGCCAAATAATTGAACCTACCTTCATTGTCTGTTATGCAAACAGCTTTTTGTGATGCTGTTCCGTCATCAGAATACAGCCACATGCTGACTTCCACATTTGACTTTGCTTTTTTCCCAATGAGTTTTTCAGTATATACCTTACCATCTATTACTATGCCCTTTTCTATCATATGTTTGCAATCAAAGGGCTCTATGCCGGACATCAGTCTCCAGGAGTAACGTGACCACCCTTGAGTCATCAGAAGAAGATCAAGAGCTTGCTTGTGCTGGTTGTCGTCGGATTCAAAGTAATAGTCAACGTTTTCAATAAATCCTTTTATATCTGAGGAGAGAAGCAGATCGCTCTTTATGTTTTCTGAATAATGTCCTGGTATTTCAGTTGCGGCATCTCTAACTGCCAGAGAAAAGGAGGTTTCAATTGGATTGCCTTTGCTGTCCTTAATAGAAAAATCCAGTTTCACCTTTTCGAAAGGATCATAACTTTTCTTACTTTGTTTATGACTTATATGAATTTCATCTTCCCGGTTGACAAAAACCATACGTTGAGCAATAATCTCCCCATTGCGGGTAAATGCAGTCACTTGATTGACACCTGCCGGCAAATCTTTTTTATGAATTTTCAGAATGAACTCCTGCTTGTTGGTCATGTCTGTAACATCAAAAGCCATGACTTTTCCCCTACAAGTGACCGTGAAACCCAATGTGTCGCCGGGACAAATGGCGTTCTTCTGCATTTGTACAAGAAGAAAATCTTTGGACATATTACTGACCGTCATTACATATCCTTCAGGAATTACATTTGGCAGTGGAAATGTGTAGTCCCTATCTTTAAAGTATATTTTAACCTTGTGCCTTGTTCTGTCGGGGCAGAAGGTGAAAATCCCAATTCCATTGTGAGTGGATGAAAAAGTCGTAATCTCTTCATTTCTATCATTGTAAACAGCTCCGGCAACATCTATGCCTTGTCCATTTGCATCTGTTGCTTTGAATGCTATTTTAGAATTGAGTCCAAATACAAGATTCCCACCTTCCGGGAAAAAGGATACGTTTACCTTGTCTGGTTTATCAACCGACTTCTCTCGCAATTTCTCGATGTTCTTATAAGGTTCCCTCATGCTCCTTTGGGCATAATTTCCTTCTTTTTCCGGTTCATTGTAAACAGGAAAGACTCTTGAGAAGATTGTTTCTCTTCCATAATTGAGCATGACCCTTGTATATGCCCTCACCTCATAAAAGCCTGCACGGAAATATTTATCCAGCGCAAACTCTCCGTGACATTGCCCGTTCTCGACTTTCAGCCTTTTTGTTTCCACTATCTGCCCTTCGGGGGCAAGCAACTCAACATACAACACCCTACTATGTATTGTCGGTTTGATATCGGTTGCAGTAACCACATATGCCTTAAACCAAATGGTGTCCTTTGTAAAGTAACCGGTATTGTCAAAGTGCAGATATACCTTCTCCTGAGGATTTAAATGATTGAAAATGTTGATATTTTTTGCAAATGAAGCAAGCTTTGCAACGCAACTGTCAGTTTGTGCCCGGATTGGGAAGTGGCACAATATAAAAATTATGAATAAGAGGTATATTCGTTTTAAACAATACCTTTCTATAAAATTGGTTTTCATAATTATTGTCTACTTCATAATATTACATTGTATCGGATTAATGTATTTTCACGTATATTGAGTTTGTCGTTTTTCGACAAATTTCCAATCATAGAACTCTTTGAAAGAGCAGAACCTATTGGTGAAATATTGAATAATGGACATATTCAATTGGGTTTAAATAGTTAGTGGGTACTTATGATGTAAACAATTAATTCCGTTTTCTAAATCTACTTAAAACTAAGAATCATAATTACAGGATTATCATCTTCACGAAGTTTAGAAGTTATTTGCTTTAGTTGTCCACTGAGCTCTCCATTTTTAAATGCTTCAACCAAAATGTCCGCATAAATTGGTTTTGCTCCCATGTTTTTTCCAATACATTCTGGTGAAAAACTTGTTATTTTATTGAATGATTTTTTGTTAGGAAAGTCTCTGTTGTAAAAAAAAGGCTCAAAAATTTCGTTTGTTATTATGTCCATTCCTATTGTTTTACTACCCTCAAAAAAATCATTTAAAGTTTTTGATTTAGGGTTGTAAATAGTTTTGTCCAAAAAAACATATTTATCTGTTTTTAGAGAGACCTGAAGTAGTATGGGTAGATTTGTTCCTGATACAGATGGTCGCCTAAATAAAAAAGGAGTTAATCGCTTATTTTTTTGTAATAAAAAAATGGTGTCCGATGAAATATCTGAAAGTAGAAAATCTTCACCATCTTTGATTATTGTGACCATAGGTGTTTTGACATATATATCTTCAAAATTCGATCTCCAAGTAAATGATGTTGGTACAGTTTTCTGTACTGATTTAACTGTAGATATAATTTCACCGTTTTTCTTTGAAATTAGTACATAGTCATTAGGGTCAGTATCTGAATTTGATTTAGAAATATCATTTTTTAGAGCCAGTATTAAATTATCATCAAAATTTTTCAAACATTCAATCTTGCGATTCCTAGGCAATCTTATTTCTCGTTTGAATTGACCGGTTTTAGAATATACAAGTATTTTAAACATGCTATTATCATACACGAAAATTTCCTGATTTTCATTATCATATACCCACTTAAAAACGCGCTTATATTCTTCTCCACTTCCACCTTTTCGATTGAAACGTGTAAGGAATTTTCCTTTCATGTCAAAAAACAAAAAGTCTCCTTTGTTGAAATTACTAATGACAATGCAACTATCGAATATTCCCATTCCAAAAACATCATCAATCAGTATATCGTCTTTGGTTTCAAGTGCAATATATTCTATGTTAGCGATATCATTTAAACAGATTTTTTTTTCAGCATATTTTTCTGTTAAATCTATCTTGTAAGGATGTATTACATTAAAGTTTTCTGTATGATTACCAGACGATTCATTTTTAGTTTGATTTGTTCCACACGCTGAGATAATAAAAATAGTGACAATTAGAAAGAGTATTTTTTTCATTATCAAAAATGTTATACAAGTATTTAATTATTATATTATTAATCCGCAAACAGGAGCACTTATACATTTATTTAAATATTAAGTACGAG
>CAZFUO010000109.1:0-8085 GCA_964522065.1 uncultured Bacteroidales bacterium
ATTCACAAACTCTTATTATTTCTTATATTGGGTTGAAAACCCAGGAAATAGCCATAGACAGAGCTGTTTTCAATATAATAATGCAGGATGATGTCAATCAACTTGACGAAATCGTGGCAATAGGTTACGGCACAGTGAAGAAGCGCGATTTAACAGGTTCTGTAACTTCTGTAAAAGAAGATATTATTATGCGTACTCCAACAGGCAACCCGATGCAGGCACTACAGGGGCGTATTACCGGTCTGGATTTCACAAAAGATGCCAATAATAACGATGTAATGGTAATGCGTGGTCATCGCTCTATTAACAGCAAAAACGACCCGCTAATAATTATTGACGGAGTACAAGGAGGCAGCTACAAAGATGTAAATCCTGCAGATATTGCATCTATTGATATTCTTAAAGACGCCTCATCTACTGCCATTTACGGTTCTCAGGGTGCTAACGGTGTAATTATAATTACAACCAAATCTCCTGAAAAAGGCAAGCTAAATGTATCATACAATGCTTACGCAGGATGGAATATGTGGGCCGACGAAAATGAAAGACGTGTTGGAGACTCATGGATAGCACCCCGCCGTATCGCTGCAAAAAATGCAGGATTATGGAATACAGATGCTGACGACCACTTACTGTTCCCTAATATCGAATCACATCAGGCATTCAAAAATAACGAGTGGACTGATTACCGTGAGCTAATGAGCCAAAAACCATTTGTACAAAATCACTCTCTATCTTTTTCAGGAGGTACCGAAACCACTAATGCAAGATTCTCTGTTGGTTGGGAAGAGGAAGAAGCAAAAAGAAAAGGCGGCATTTCTGATAAATTTAATCTACAAGCCGTTATTAATCATAAACTTAACAACTGGCTAAGTGCAGGAGTAAATTTAAGACTTGCTCACTCAATGGAAAATGATTCTCCTTACGACAGTGATGGTGGCTGGAATCTTGGCAAACCTTATGATGCAGATAATAATATAATAGTTAAACCTGTTGGTCAGGCAGGATATGTAAATCCTTTAATTGATGGTTTCTATGAAAACATGAGAATCAACAAAGAATATGCTACAAGAATATCTGCTACCGGATTTATCGAAGCAAAACCGATAAAGGGTCTAACATATCGCTCTCAGTTAAATACAAATCTGGCTCTTGGAGTTGAAGGTTCATATACAGACAAAAACTCTTCAGGTCAGATAGACGGAACCAAACAATCTTCATCTTCGATGGAGGTAAATACAGGAAGATATCTGGAGTGGAATAACATTTTGAGTTATGATAAATCTATAAATGATCACACTTTCGGAATAACTGCTCTTACTGCGTGGACAAAGTCAATGGACGAAGGTTTAAGAGGTTACGGAACAAACCAGTTAATAAGCAAGAACTTATGGTATGCATTACAGGGTACAACAAATCAAATGATTTCATCTTATTACAGCCAGAAACAAATGTTTTCATATGCTGCCCGTGTAAACTATGGATACAAAGGACGTTATCTTTTTACAGCATCTATGCGTAGAGATGGTTCTTCTACATTATCAAAAGGACACAATTGGGATGAATTTCCATCAGCTGCTATAGCATGGCGTATTAACGAAGAAAGCTTTATGGAAAGCACATCACACTGGTTGGACAACCTGAAACTAAGATTAACTTATGGTGTTACAGGCAATTCAGATATCCCGGAATATGCAACTAAGAGCGGTGTACAGGCTTTCAATAACAAACTGGCTTTACAAGATAAACCTTTATTACATTATGATTTTACAAATGCTATAGGAAATCAGGATACAAAATGGGAGAAATCTGCAAATATCGATCTTGGTATTGACTTCAGTCTGTTTAAAGAACGAATTAACGGTACTATCGATATCTACAATACCAACACCTACGATTTGTTGTTAGCTAGAAATCTGCCATCTTCAGCAGGTGCAGATGGTAATTTTACAATTATGACTAATATTGGTCGTACTAACAACAAGGGTATTGAAATAATGCTTAACGCTACTCCAGTTAAGACCAATGATTTTTCATGGAGCACAACACTCACATTCTCAAGAAATATTGAAAAAATCGTAGATTTGGTAAATGGAAAGAATATCACCCTTACCACAGATATAGAAAAATCAACATTGATGATAGGAAGACCTATTCAGTCATACTACGGTTATAAATATATGGGCATATGGACAACAGCTGAAGCAGACGAAGCAGCTACTTATTTCAAGAATGAAAGCAAAACACAGTCTTTCAGACCTGGAGACTACAAAATATTAGACAGAGATACAAACAATATAATCAGTACATCGGTAAATAATAAAGGCGATTACGACTTTATTGGTTCACAAACTCCTGATTGGTTTGCAGGATTTGATCACAATTTTAAATACAAAAACTTTGACCTGAATATTTATTTCTTCTTCCGTTGGGGACAATTTGGTGAAAATCCGGTTGCAAATATAGATCCTGCAACAGGTGGCAACTATACACTTTATGATGATTGGTTCTTTGTAGAAGGCGTAAATGAAAAAGGAGCAAAACTACCTCCTCTTAATGCAGGATACAAAGCATACGATTATTATGGATATCAGTCTTTATGGTATGTTGACAGATCATTCTTTAAAATCAAGAATATGTCACTTGGCTATACTTTACCAAAATCTGTGTTAGACAAAATAGGTGTGGAAAACCTGAGAGTTTATGTTTCAGCAGCAAATCCGTTCTATTATGCAAAAAGCAGTTGGATGAAAGGTTTGGATCCTGAAAATGCATTAATAAATTATATTACAGGTATTCAGCTTACATTTTAAACCTTAAAGAATTAAAACAATGAAAACGATAAGAAATTTAATATTATTAAGTGTTGTACTGGCATCCGTTGCTTTAGGGATGCAGTCATGCGATCTTGATGAATATAACCCTTCCGGGGCAGATGTGGGTGTACTACTATCATCACCCGAGGGAATAGCGACATTTGTTAACCGCTTGTATTACAACTATCCCTGGAAATACTTCGGACGCGAAGACCCCGTTCTTTACATTGAAAGTAGTACTGACATCTGGGTTCCACGTGGTGGCGCAGCTAATACTTATGGCGAGCACATGACTATGTATAAAAATCATAATCCTTCTATCGGACAGTTTAAAACTGTTTGGGACAGACAGTATGACAACATAAACAGGGCGAATGCGATTATTAACAGGATTGGAAATGTTCAGTACCTGAATGAAACTCTGAAAAAACAACACGAAGGCGAAGCACGCTGGTTTAGAGCATATGCATACTGGTGGTTATGTGAATTTTTTGGTAACGTAGAAATGCGTACCCAGGAAACCACGACTGCTGTATTCGAAGCATATCGTACAGACGCAAAAGTAATCTACGACGAAGTAATTTTACCAGACTTGCGCATTGCAGCAGAATATCTTGCTGCTAAGCCTCTGGACAATCTGACCGGAAGACATACAAAAAAAGCAGCCTACGGTATGTTGGCAAGATGCGCACTCACCCGTGCAAGCTATGCAGCAGACGCAGCAGAAGCCAACAAGTTCTACAAAGAAGCATACGATGCAGCAACTTATGTCATCAACAATAAAGAAGCTCTTAACATAAAGCTTTATAACAATTACGATGATGTTTGGAAAGCCAAAAACAACAAGAACAATACAGAATTCCTTGCAGTTGTAACACACTCAAGTATTCCCGATTACAATGCCCAGAGCAGCAATCCTAATCGCTTGTTTATGTACTTTTCTCCTAAGTTACAATCACATTTAGGTATAAGTGCAAGCAATACAAACTGGGAATTTTTCAAAGAACAAGGAACAAGTAGCGCCGCTCAGATGCCAACAAGATTCTTCCTTGAATTGTTTGACGAAGGTGATATGCGTTATGATATTCTGTTCCAGGAAAAATTTTATGCTCCTGCCACCGAAAATTATTCATTCGACTGGGAGTCACAATGGGATAAAACAAAAAATATTCCTGCAGGCGACCTGGTAATCTTTGGAAAAGACTTAAACAAAATTAAAGCTCAGAATGCAGGTAAAACCAAACTTGCACCCGGTGACTTAATTTACTGGTTCCCAAGAAAATCTGTTTCAGCTGAAGAAGAAGAATCGTCATTAGCAGCAATAGTAGATATTGATAAAAGATATAACTCTGACGGAAGTGTCAGGACTACAGCTCAAAATGGAAATGCATGGCTTACTATGTGTACCCCACGCTTTAATAAGTTCCGCATATCAGATAGTCCAAACCCAACTGATGGTAATATCCTATGTGTTAATGCCAACAGCAATACCGGTTATGCAGACGTAACACTAATGCGTTTTGCCGAAATGCAACTTATTGCAGCAGAAGCAGCGATGTACCTAAACACTGACAATAAAGGTGCTGATTTCATTAACCAGTTAAGAGCAAGAATAGTAAAACCAGGTTACGAAACCGCTATGAGAGTTAATGCTGCCGATATGGATATCGACTTTATTCTGGATGAACGTGCACGTGAACTTGCAGGCGAATGGTTAAGATGGTTCGACCTCCATCGTACAAACAAACTTTACGAAAGAGTAAAAGCCCACAATCCTGAAGCCGGAGCTAATATATTACCACATTATATATTACGCCCGATACCTCAGGGATTTCTTAACACATTAACCAATGCCGAAGAATTCGGTCAAAACCCGGGTTACGGAGCTCCCGCAAATTAACAATCTAAATAGTGCGCACTGATTATTTTAGTGCGCACTATTATTATATCTTAATAAACTTATTTGAATCTGATTATTGTCAGTGAATATGGTTTTAGAGTCATATTCATGATTTTTCCAGCATTAATTGCTTCTGTTACAGGCATAGCATTTTTGTCATCAGGTGTACCTGATAAAACAGTTTTGCTTGCTTTATCTGCAATAGGAGTAATATCACCTAAATCTAATTTCAAATCTGTCGAAACCGGTAGCAGATTTACCAATTTTACGATATAGTCATTTGTAGCTTCGTCTTTAACAACCGAACAGGCAATTCTTTTTGTAACAGCATCACGGTTATCTGATAAGACTACCTGATTGCCGATATACTTTGTTCCTGAGTTATTGCCAAATAACTTTTGGACCTGATATCCTACTGTTGGTTTAACTTCAGAATTATTAAAGTAAATCAGGTCAGGATTCCACTGAGTATGTCCTTCTTTTGCTAACAATGGTGCATAAGATGTCATTGCAACAACATCTCCATTTCTTTCGACATTAATCAGATGAAGTGCTTCAGTTAGTGCGGTTTCGATATTTACAGGACGACCCGGCAGATGCGATGCGTACTCTCCGAGATATACCTTAGATTTATTGCGATCGTATTTATCGTAATAATCCTGATTGTGAATAAACCAACCCGGTGGCTGATAGTAATGCTCGTCAACCATTTCTACCTTTTGTTCTGTTGCAAACTCCCAGCCTCTGTCATAGTCAGAACCTTCAGAGAAAGGCCCAACTGTACCAATAACTGTAATTTCAGGATATTTTTCTTTTACTGCTTTAAATATCATTTCAAATCTTTCCTCAAAAACATCTGAGATCAAATCTTCATTTCCAATACCTAAATATTTAAGATTAAAAGGTTTAGGATGACCTGCATCAGCTCTCATCTTTGCCCACTTATTTTTGCGGGGATCTCCGTTTGCCCACTCAATCAAATCAAAAATATCCTGTATATATTCGTCCATGTGATCCATGGGAATGCCTCCCTGCTGACCTCCAATTGCACATTCATGTTTGCCGGAATTTTGACAGGGTACACCTGCAGCTACAACAGGAAGTGGCGCTGCACCTATATCTTCACAATACTGGAAGTATTCAAAATAGCCAAGACCTCCGGTCTGGTGATAATTCCAGATATTCCTCATTGGCTTTCTGCTTTCTAATGGGCCAACAGTATTTTTCCAGTTGTAAATATTGTGTAAACCATCACCGTGTGCAACACAACCGCCCGGGAATCTGATAAATCTCGGTTTCATATCAGCAAGAACCTGAGCCAGGTCTGCCCTGAGTCCATTTTTCCTTCCCATAAATGTTTTTTGAGGAAATAGTGAAACCATATCAAAGGCATATTTTCCACCGGCATCAGGTATCAATTCAAGCTTTGCATTACTGCAATCTTTAGTCGCCTTGATTGTAAGGGTAAGTTTCTTCCAGTTGTTGGTAAGCTTGCCTGTGATGCCCTGGCCACATATTTCATCTTTGTCGTTAACAAGTCTTACCATCAATTTTGCTGACTTCGCTTCAATTAACTTAGCAAAAACTGAAAACTCGTAATTATCACCAGCTTTTAAAACAATACCGTCAAAACCTTCATTTTGTAAACCTGCACCTTTAGTCTTTACATCCAGAACCGCATAGTTCGGGGTATTTTCGTGTAAAGGATTCAGACTGTCTGTTGTAAAAACAACATTTTCTCCAACAGATTTCCATGCTTTACGGCTATTCCAGCTTCTGTCGTTACCTCTGTCTGATGGCTTATATTCGAAACCTCTGTTTTGTACAAGCTCTGCATATATTCCACCATCTGCTGCATAATTTATATCTTCAAAAAATATACCTATCAGTTTGTCACTTATTGATTTTGTATTTCTGGCATTTAAAGTGACTGTGGCTTTAACCTCACCAAGTCTGGCAAACCTGGCCTGATCATCTTTCGTGGTTTCGGCAAAAAGAGTATTTCTATAGTTTGTAAGATTATGTTTAACTATCAGGTTGTCAATTTCTCCCCAGGATACTTTATGAATCGTTCCTATTTGTACCTGCCCTGATATTATCACAGACTTACGAATAGATTTTAGCTCAAGCTTAACTGATTTTGCAGGTGCGTAACTCTTAAAATCACTGGTAGTAGTCATAAACCAATTTGTGTCGCTTCCTTTTGTACTAGCCCAGTAAATATTAAACAATCCGTTTTTGTACTCTACTTCAGGCTTAAGGCAGTTGCCCTCGTTTGCTAAAACCGGATACGATTGAGGTTGCCAGTTAACCAAATCTTTCGAAACCGCATGCGCAAGAGCACGGTCAATATTGTTTAGAGACCATACAGCGTGCCATAATCCTTTATTATCTCTAATCAGAATAGGGTCTATCATCCTTTTTTCTGAGCCCCAGTTGCCATAATCTGATTTTACAAAGCTAAACTCAGGTCCTATTTCAAACCATTGTTCTTTGTTATTGCTCCATGCTATATGCAGCCCGTTTTTGTTATTGTTTTTGGTAGTTGCATATGCAAAAATATAGGCTGAATCAGGCCTGGCAGCTTGCTGATATTCAAAACCGTAAGATTGCATTGCTATTGCCACAGCAATAATCTGTAAAAAAAATCTCTTCATGTTAGTTAAGGGTTAGTCTTAATAATGTATGTATTAGTTGAGGCCCCGAAGATAATAAAAATTCGCGTTCACTAGAATCTAATAGAGAGTGACATCGAAGGTAGTATGGGAAATAATGACAACATTTTAAGAGTTGGTTTTTCTCCTTCAGATGTTTTCTCATTCTGAATAAAATACATATATGAATTTTTCCTATTGTATGCATTGTATACCCCAAAAGTAAATGAGCTTTGAAAATAGTTGAATAGTCTGAAGTTTTTTATTAGTGAGATGTCAAGTTTGTGAAATGGTTTAGCCCTGTAATTTGCACGCTCAGATGTCAGAAAAACATATTCATCCTCTTTGTTTTTAACTTCAGACGGAAATATATGTTCAGGTAATTTTATTATGTAATCAGGGATAGTGATTGGCCGACCTGAAAGAAATTGCCAGTTTGCTGTCAATAAAAAATTATCATTCAATTTTAAACTGCCTGTCAAAGAAAATGAATTGCGAATATCTGTTGGAGCTGCAAAACTTTTTCCATTATTTAAGTCATTAAATTGATTTGTTGCACGCATAAGGGTGTAATTTCCGCTAAAATTAAATTTATTTATTGCCAATTGAGAAGAAAAGTCTACTCCATAGGCTTTACCTTTTCCTTGAGAAACAAATTCATCAGCACGATTCAAAAAATCGGTCTGGTACATTAAAAGATTTAAACCATCATAAC
>CAZFUO010000110.1:0-5345 GCA_964522065.1 uncultured Bacteroidales bacterium
ATATGGTATATTTTCTCATAACAGAAGTACTTTAATCGAGTATTTTAATTTGTTTCAGCCAATCAATGTACAGACCTTTCCAGGCAGAATGATATCTGAATGTTTCTCTATAACCCCATCCGTGACCACCTTCAGGGAAAATGTGCATTGAAGCTTTAACCCCGTTGTTTTTTAGTGCCCTGTAAAATGCAATACTGTTTTCAGGAACCACTGCTTTGTCATCATCGCTCAGGAAAATCAGAGCCGGAGGGGTGTTGGCAGTAACTCTGTTTTCTGTTGAATAATACTCAAGCGAATCTTTCGAATAATTTTTACCCAGCAGATTTTCTCTCGAACCCGCATGGGTAACACTCTCCTTCATTGTGATAACAGGATAAAATAAAATCATAAAATCAGGTCTGGTTGAGGCTGTAAAAATTGTTCCCGCAGTAGAAGCCAGATGTCCACCAGCTGAAAAGCCGCTGATGCCAATTTTTGAAGGATTTATACCCCATTCAGCTGCATTCTTTCTTATAATACTTATAGCCTGAGAGGCATCTTTTGAAGGAATAAAAGCATTACCGTTTGGTAATCTGTATTTTATAACGAAAGCAGTTATGCCATTTTCAGATAACCATTTACCAAACTGTGAACCCTCATGACCGGCAGCCTGTCTGATATAACCTCCGCCCGGACAAACAAGTATGGCAACACCTGTATTTTTGCCGTTAACTGGCGCATACATAGTCATTTGAGGAACGGATACATTTGAAATCCTTTCGTTTTCGATGATTTCTTTTTCTGTTATTCCGTTACTTTCAGGTACACCACCAGGCCATATATCGATGGTTTTTAAATTTTGTGAAACAGCCATAAGAGTAAATATAAAAAATAAAGCCGCAAGGTTAACTCGTTTCATGATGGTAAAATTTAAGTAAAGCCCAAAAGTAATTCATTTATGCAGTTTGTCAAAAAAAAACTATACTACTTGCTGTGCTGAACTGGTACAAGATAAAAAAACATCATTACTTTTGCGTAATAACCAAAATCAACTATCATGAAACGATACGGAAGTGTGATAAAAGTAAAACCTGAAAAACTGGAAGAATATAAAAAATTGCATGCGGCTGTATGGCCGGGAGTTTTAAAAAAGATAAAAGAATGCAATATCAGCAATTATAGTATTTATTACAAAGATGGTTTCCTCTTCAGCTATTTTGAATATACCGGAACCGACTACGATAAAGATATGGCCAGAATGGCTGAAGATGAAGAAACTCAAAGGTGGTGGGATGTTTGCAAGCCATGCCAGCAACCTCTTGAAACCAGAAAAGACGGAGAGTGGTGGGCAGATATGGATGAATTTTTTCACCTTGACTAAAAATTAAAACTCATGCTTAAATCTATGCTAAAAACACAAAACGGGAAAACCTATTTGTTTCCGTTTTTGCTTATTTCCAGTTTGTATTTGCTTTGGGGTTGCGCACATGGTATGCTTGATGTGCTTAACAGACACTTTCAGGGACTTTTTGATATGACAAAAGCCGAGTCTGGATTTGTTCAGTTTTCTACTTATCTGGCCTATTTTATAATGGCCATACCTGCCGGACTTATTATGAAAAAGGTTGGCTATAAAAAAGGACTTTTTGTAGGTCTGATGATATTCGCAATCGGAGCATTCTCATTTATTCCTGCAGCTTTCGTTAATTCTCCCATACCATTTCTTATTTCACTTTTTGTACTTGCCTGTGGTCTTTGTATCATCGAAACCGGTGCTCATCCTTATGCCACAATACTTGGCCCACCTGAGGCTGCAGCTCAAAGAATAAATGTTGCCGCTGCCTTTAACGGAGTTGGCTGGATAGTGGGTCCGCTCATTGGCGGTACACTTATATTTGGTGCTGATGTTGCTGACAGTATGTCAACAGCAAAACCCTATATACTTGTAGGAATAGTAGTGCTTATGGTAGCCATAACTCTTTTATTTATAAAAATGCCTGAAATAACTCCGCCTTCAGATTCTCAGGACACTTCTCCTGATCAGGCAATAAATGAAAAACCATTATTGAAAAACAAAAATTTTGTTTTGGCTGTTATTGCTCAGTTTTTGTATGTTGCAGCTCAAACGGGTATTTTCGGCTTTTTCATTAATTATGTACTCGAACTTTTCCCCGATATAAACAATCTGGAGGCATCACGTATGCTTAGCTTTGGTGGAATGGGATTGTTTCTTGTTGGAAGGCTCACCAGCAGCTGGTTTATGAAATGGCTAAAACCGGCAAGTTTATTGGCTCTGTTTGCATTGCTTGCCACTTTATGTATGATATTGGTCGTTATGTCGTTGGGTGCAATTTCATTTGTTGCATTGTGTGCTTCTATTTATTTTATGTCAATGATGTTTCCGACTATTTTTGCCCTTGGAGTTAAAGGACTTGGCAGCAAAACAAAACAAGGCTCATCGTATATAGTAATGGGTGTTGCAGGTGGTGCTGTTTCTCCTGTACTTATGGGTATGCTTGGCGAAACCAATATGGCTGTAGGATTTGTGGTTCCGTTAGTATGTTTTGTGTTTATATTTTACTTTGCACAGCGTGTAGGGCACAGAGCTTAATTGCATGACTTTTTCTAAAAAAAAACTGCTGAATAACATCTTTTATGAATAAAATATTCATGTACCTTTGTTTGTGATTGTGTCAGCACAGTTTAGCACAGTTCAGTAGCTGCTTAGTGCTGTTTTAAACCTGTTTATTAATGAATGATTTATTAGATTAACATACAAAGTATTATGAGTAAATATCCTAAAGTTGGAATTCGTCCAATTATTGATGGTCGTCAGGGCGGTGTAAGAGAAAGCCTTGAAGATCAAACTATGAATATGGCTAAGAGTGCTGCAGCTCTTATTTCTTCAAAGCTACGTTATCCTGATGGCAGTCCTGTTGAATGTGTTATTGCTGATACTACAATAGGAAGAGTACCACAGGCTGCAGCTTGTGCTGAAAAATTTGAAAAAGAAGGAGTTGGTTTAACACTTTCTGTCACTCCCTGCTGGTGCTACGGTACTGAAACAATAGATCTTAATCCATATTATCCCAAAGCTATCTGGGGATTTAACGGTACTGAACGTCCGGGAGCTGTATATCTTGCTGCTGCTTTGGCAGGTCATGCACAAAAAGGTTATCCAGCATTTGGTATTTACGGTGAAAATGTACAGGATAGTACAGATACCAGTATCCCTTGTGATGTTGAAGAGAAAATTTTAAGATTTGTCAAAGCTGGTCTTGCTGTTGCTATTATGAAAGGCAAGTCATACCTGGGTATTGGCGGACAGTGTATGGGTATTGCAGGTTCAATTGTTGATCATGACTTTTTCCAGGATTATCTTGGTATTCGTGTTGAGTCTGTTGATGAAGTAGAGTTGCTTCGCAGAATGGAAAAAGGTATTTACGATAAACAGGAGTTTGCAAAAGCTATGGCCTGGACAGAAAAATACTGTAAGGTTAATGAAGGTCAGGATTTTAATAGTACTGAACATAAGAGTTCTGACGAACAAAAAGCTAAAGACTGGGAATTTGTTGTTAAGATGACTCTTATCATCAGAGACTTAATGGTTGGAAATCCTAATCTTAAAGATGCAGGTTTTGCTGAAGAAGCTTTGGGACATAATGCTATACTTGCAGGATTCCAGGGACAAAGACAATGGACAGACTTCCTGCCAAATGGAGACTTTAGCGAAGCTATACTTTGTTCATCTTTCGACTGGAATGGACTTAGAGAAGCGTTTGTGCTTGCTACCGAAAATGATTCTCTAAATGGTATCTCAATGTTATTTGGACACTTACTTACAAATACAGCTTCAATTTTCTCTGATGTTCGTACTTTCTGGAGTCCTGATGCTGTTAAAAGAGTTACCGGATATCAATTGGAAGGTAAGGCTGCTAATGGTATAATTCACCTTATAAATTCAGGAGCAACTTGTCTGGATGCAACAGGTAAACAAAAAGATAGTCAGGGTAATCCTGCTATGAAGCCTTTCTGGGATATTACTGAAGAAGAAGTTTTGAAATGTCTTGATGCAACTACATGGTATCCTGCAGATCAGGGATATTTCAGAGGCGGCGGTTTCTCCTCAAATTTCTTGTCTGAAGGAAATATGCCTGTAACTATGTGCCGTATTAATAGAATAAAAGGTCTTGGTCCTGTATTGCAAATTGCTGAAGGATGGACAGTTACAATTCCAGATGAAGTACATGAAGTAATTAATAAGCGTACCGATAAAACCTGGCCTACTACATGGTTTGCTCCAAGGTTGAATGATAGTGCTCAGTTTAAGGATGTTTACAGTGTAATGAATAATTGGGGTGCAAATCATGGTGCCATAAGTTATGGCCATATTGGAGCTGATTTGATTACACTTGCTTCAATTTTGAGAATTCCTGTTTGTATGCATAATGTTGATAAGGACAGTATTTTCAGACCAGCTGTCTGGAATGCATTTGGAATGGATGCTGAGGGTTCAGATTACAGAGCATGTGCCAATTTTGGTCCGATTTACGGATAATCAATAAAAAAGATTAAAATATAAAATTGAAGAGAGAGTACCGGTTAAAATGGTATTCTCTCTTTTAATAAAATTAATATATTTGCAGCGCTGATAAAGCCTTATAATCTCAAATATTTTTAAACATGATAAATACTATAAAACCCGTTGATCCGGCACTGGTACCAAAAGTTACTCTTTATAATGGTGCACAAATTCCTGTAGTTGGTTTAGGTACATTCGGTTCTGATAATTACAGCCCGATTCAAGTTGCTGAGGCAGTGAAAATTGCAGTTATATCAGGTTACAGGCACATAGATTGTGCTTCTATTTACGGAAATGAGAAAGAAATTGGTGATGTGCTCAGGCAGTTGTTCTCTGACGGTATTGTTAAGAGGGAAGAGCTCTGGATAACATCTAAAGTATGGAACAATATGCATAAGGATGTAATAGGTTCATGCAAAAAATCATTATCTGATCTTGGGCTTGATTATCTAGATCTTTATCTTGTGCACTGGCCTTTTCCAAATCATCACGAAACCGGTGTAACTGTTGACTCACGCGATCCGCATGCGGTTCCGTATATTCATGAGAATTATATGAAGACCTGGTCTGAAATGGAAAAACTGCTCGAGATGGGGTTGGTTAAAAACATAGGTACTTCTAATATGACAATTCCAAAAATGAAATTACTTTTGAGGGATTGCAAAGTGAAACCTGTTGTTAATGAGATGGAAATGCATCCTCACTTTCAGCAACCTGAGCTTTTTGGTTTTCTGGCTGAAAATGGTATAAAAGCAATTGGATATTGTCCTGTCGGTTCTCCCGG
>CAZFUO010000110.1:5445-8060 GCA_964522065.1 uncultured Bacteroidales bacterium
TTCTGGCTGAAAATGGTATAAAAGCAATTGGATATTGTCCTGTCGGTTCTCCCGGTCGTCCTGAAAGAGATAAAACTCCCGAGGATACTGTACCCATTGAAGATCCTGTAATTGTTGAGATAGCAAAAAAACATGGTGTACATCCGGCTGTAATTTGTATAAAATGGGCAGCTCAAAATGGTCAAATACCCATACCATTTTCTGTAAAGCCTGAAAAGTTTATGTCAAATTTAAGATGTGTAACTGAGGACCCGCTGTCTGAAGAAGAAATGTTGAAAATAAAAGCAGTTGATAAAAATTGTAGATTTATTAAAGGGCAGGTATTTACATGGATGACTGCCAGAGATTGGAGAGATCTTTGGGATGAGGATGGTATTATAAGAGGAGTTTAGTTTTTATAAAGGTGTTTAGTTAAATAAATTGAAATATGGCAACAATGAAATCGGCTTACTTGCCGGGCAATAGTACAGTAGTTTTAAAAGATGTTGAGATACCTGTTCCGGGACACGGAGAGGTTTTGATAAAAATGAAATCATCTACTATTTGTGGTAGTGATATCAGAGCTATTTATCGTGAGCATTTGGGCAAAGGTCCTGAAGGTTATCAAAATAAAATATGCGGACACGAACCTTGCGGACAGATTGTTGAATGTGGTCCCGGTTTGAGAAGGTTTAAGAAGGGTGACAGGGTTGTTATTTATCATATTTCAGGTTGTGGTGTATGTAACGATTGCAGACGTGGATATATGATTAGTTGTACAAGCCCTTACAGAGCTGCTTACGGCTGGCAGAGAGATGGCGGTATGGCTGAATATATGCTTGCCGAAGAAAAAGATCTTGTATTGTTGCCAGACAGTCTTTCATATTCAGATGGTGCTCAGATTGCCTGCGGTTTTGGAACTGTTTATGAAGGTTTGGAAAAAATCGGTATTTGTGGTAATGACGCTGTACTTGTTGTGGGTTTAGGTCCTGTTGGTCTGGCAGCTGCAATGTTGGCTAAGGCTATGGGTGCTTCTAAAATAATAGGCGTTGACACTGTTAAGGAAAGAATGGATATCGCGCTGGAAAAAGGCTTGTGTGATCTTGTTTTTGCTTCTGACTCTGAAGCTTTGTCAAAAATAATGGAGGCGACAGGTGGATATGGTGTAGAGCGTGCTGTAGATTGCTCAGGTAATACTCATGGCCGTCAGCTTTCAATAAGAGCTACCCGTAAATGGGGTAAAATTGTATTTATTGGTGAAGGTGGTACATGCGAGTTTAATCCAAGTCCTGATATTATTCACGATCAGAAAACTATTTACGGATCGTGGGTGACCAACATCTGGAGAATGGAAGAACTTGTTGAAAGAATAGAACGTTGGGGTATTCATCCTGAAGATCTGATTACTCACAGATTTACTCTCGATCAGGCATCAGAAGGATTTGCCCTTATGAATGAAGGTAAATGTGGTAAAGTTGCTATTGTCTTTGACGAAGAAGTAAAATAATCATGAACTGGAGAAAAGAATTAAATGAGACCCTGCCTTTGCTGGGACATAGAAATTGGGTTTTAGTGGTAGATAAGGCGTATCCTTTGCAGAGTGCAGCCGGTATTCAGACTGTTTATGCTGACGAGGATTTACTAGATGTTTTAAAGTTGGTTCTTAAGGAATTTAAACGTCTGAAGCATGTTAAGCCAATAGTTTATACTGATAAGGAGTTGCTTTTTATGCGAGACGATCTTTGTAAAGGAGTTGATTCTTTTAAAAGTAATCTGACTCAGTTATTATCTAAACAATCAGTACAGGTAATACCTCATGATGAAATTTTCTCTAAACTGGATGCTGCTGCTAAGCTTTTTAATGTTCTGGTTATTAAAACGGACTGCCTGATGCCTTATACCTCTGTTTTTATGGAGTTGGATTGTGGCTATTGGTCTGCTGATAAGGAGAAGTCATTAAGAGACAGGATATCTTAAATATAATATGGTGCCGGAAAAAACTCCGGCACCAAACCTTTTTTATTAATCTATAATCATGGAAAAAAACACAAGTTCTTTTATGAAACTTGACGGGAAAAGCATGCTTTTGCCTTTTATACTCGTCACCAGTTTATTCTTCTTTTGGGGTATTGCCAATAATATGACAGATACTCTTCTCTCTGCATTTAAACGAATTATGAGTATGTCTGATGTACAGACTTCGCTAATTCAGTTATCTTTTTATGGTTCATATTTTTGTTTTGCTTTGCCTGCAGCCCTTTTCATAAAGAAATATTCCTATAAATCGGGTGTTTTACTTGGACTTGCACTTTATGCTGTTGGAGCAATGTTATTTTATCCGGCCAGTCTTACAGCAAGTTATACACATTATCTTATAGCAATATATATTCTTGCAGGAGGCTGCTCTATTCTAGAAACCACTGCAAATCCATATATTCTGAGTATGGGTTCTGCCGAAACCGCAACAAGAAGACTAAACCTGGCTCAGGCATTTAATCCTTTTGGTTCTATAACAGGTATTCTTTTAAGTCAGTTTTTTATTTTGGGTGAACTAAATAAAGCAAATGCTGCCGATAGAGCGAATATGACTGCTCAGCAACTGGAAAGTGTTCAGGCTGGTGAGCTTAGTGCTGTTA
>CAZFUO010000111.1:0-8025 GCA_964522065.1 uncultured Bacteroidales bacterium
AAACGTTTATACTGCTGCAAAGATATCAATTATTATAATTGTATTGTTTTTTTGATACCTGTGCAAATAATTACGTTTGTGGTGTTTCCACCACCGCCGACTACAATTGGCCTTGTTTTTTCTCTGGCTTCACTTGTACCCTGGATTGTCTTTTCGATTTTGATTGGCAGGAGGTTAATGCATTTGTCTGATGTGTAGATTAGTCTGATAATTATCAAAACTTGCATTTTTTGCAAGTTTTGATAATTTAATAATTATATTTGCTACATGGAAAATTATATAAACAGGAAGGACTATATCAACAAGCTGCTATCATATAAAGATAAAGACCTTATAAAGGTTGTGAGCGGTTTAAGACGGTCAGGAAAAAGTACATTGCTGAATATTTACCGTGAACAGTTATTGAAGCTGGGTGTTGTTAAAAAGCAAATCCAGTTTTACAACTTTGAATTACCTGAAAACTATCTGGAAAAAACCTGGAGCGACATTTATTTTGATATAAAGAAAAAAATGCTGCTGAATAAAGTCAATTATATTTTTCTTGATGAAGTACAAAATATCCCTTTATTTGAAAAATTAGTTGATGGGCTTTTTGCAACTGAAAATACTGATGTTTACATAACAGGCTCAAATGCATTTTTGCTTAGCAGTGAATTGGCTACCTTATTAAGCGGTCGCTATATCGAAATATCAATATTGCCTTTTTCCTTTAATGAATACTTAGTTGCTCGAGGCATAGACACAGAAAATAAGTATCTGAATTTTGAGTCTTTGTTTTTTGACTATGTAAACGAAACATCCTTACCAAAAGGAATAGAATTGCGTGAAAGCGGTTTCGATAAGATTTATGAGTATTTAGATGCAATTTATACTACAATAATCGAAAAGGATATCACACAACGTTACCAAATTAATGATAAGCGTGCCTTTTCAAATGTTGTAAAATTTGTGGCTTCTAATATTGGCAACCAATTATCCCCGGGAAATATTTCTAAAGTGCTCAAAAAGGATGGTCAAAATATACATCATGCTACTGTTGAAAAATATCTGGACTATCTGGTTACAAGTTTTGTATTTTATAAAGTGAATCGATTTGACTTAAAAGGGAAAAAACAATTAGCAACTCAGGAAAAGTATTATTTGGTAGATGCCGGCTTGTTGAATGTGCTGATTGGTAAAGAGCGTATTGCTGACAGGGGACACATTTTAGAAAATACTGTTTTTTTAGAGCTTTTACGAAGAGGTTATAAGGTTTGGACAGGTACAACCCGTAACACTGAAGTTGATTTTGTTTGCAAAAATCCTACAGGTGAAATTGAATATTATCAGGTAGCATGGTTACTTTCAAGTGAAAGTACTATTGAAAGAGAATTTGGATCACTTGAAAAGATTGATGATAATTATCCGAAATATCTACTCACAACAGACTCTTTTACACAAAACAGAAGTGGAATAAAACATATTAATGTGTTTAATTGGCTGAACAATAGTTAGATTGTTGCGCCATAAATCAATTAACCACTAACACCTCTCTCTCTTTACCTCCGTCCTTATATGTAACTTCTTTAATATAAACTCCCTTGGAAGGTTTGTTTATAGGCTGGCCACTGAGGTTGTAGTATTTTGTTGTTACAGGGGTTTTGTCGTTGTTTGTAATGTTGGGAATACTTGTTTGCAGAGATTGTACATAATCAGGTAGGTTGTAGCTAAGGTGAGGGGGTTGGTTGTATGCTGTTGTTTGCCAGACTGTTGCCATTCGGTAATGGTGATCGTGCATCAGAGTTGGTACTTTGTAGTTGGTAGTGTATGGAGTTGAAAAAATCCAAAGATGACTCATAGTTGCATTGTCGTAGTAGATTTGTTCTTCTCGCCAGTCTCCGAAAATGTCGGCCTGAAGACAAGGGGTATATTTAATTACGTTTGTACCTGCTCCGTACTTTGAAGTCATATTTACCAGGGTTGATGCACTTTGTGTACGGCCTCCCCATTTGGTAATTGATCCGGTTTCTGTGGTTTCGTCCTGAAGATCACCATCCCAGTAAGTTCTGAAATTTACGGTTGGGCGTTTTGTCGAAATAGAGACGCCACTGGTGTTGTAAACATCACCACTTGCAGTGCTCCAGTATTCATGTCCTCTTGAGGTTGCATCAACATCTGCACAAAGGCCTCTTCCTACGTCTGTACCTGTAAATTTACCGGAAATGATTTCTCCGGTTAAGGCGTCATGCATTTCTACTCCGTATTTTGCAGAAACCTCTTCGTGTACCATCATTACTTCCAATCCATCTCTGTCAGGTGCAAAATCGCCTACATGTAAGGCATCTCCATGTCCAAGTCCGGTACGGTAAATGATGGTTCCGTCGTCGTCAATTGCACATGCGCCGAATATTATTTCATCTTTGCCGTCACCATCAACGTCTGCAGTTGATATACTGTGAGCTCCTTCTCCGTAGGCTCCGATTCCTCCTTTTGTAGAGCTGTGCAGCCATTTTGTTTCAAGATTTTTGCCATCAAAGTTTACTGCCCATACAAATGCAGCAGTATAATAACCTCTTACCATTACAAGGCTGGGTTTTTTGCCATCCAGATAAGCAACACATGCCAGGTAGCGTTCGCTTCGGTTGCCGTATTCGTCACCCCAATTTGATATAGTGTCTCTTGATGGTCTGTATTTTGTAGTGGCAATTGCCTCACCGCTCAATCCGTTGAATACTGTCAGATATTCAGGCCCGTTAATAACTATTCCGGTTTTTCCTCCTACTGTAGTTCTGTAATCTGCGTTTGGGTCATCCTGTCCTAAAATTACAAAATTGCCCTTTCCGTCTTTTGTTCCCGGGGCAGTTTTGCATGCTACTTCAGATTTGCCATCACCGTCCAGATCGTAAACCATTAGTTGAGTATAATGTGCTCCGGCTCTTATGTTTTTTCCCAGGTCTATACGCCATAATTGAGTCCCATCCATTTTGTAAGCATCAATATAGACATTTCCTGTAATACCTGATTCTGAATTGTCTTTCCGGTTAGAAGGATCCCATTTCATTATAACCTCGTATGTTTTATCTCCATCAACATCTGCAACCATACAATCTCCCGGAACATAATAATACTCTTCATTTTCGAGTGTGCCTCCCGAAGGTCGGTTTAGTTTAATATCCAGATATCCTTTTGGCAAAACCGTAGCATTTGCGGTTTCGATAATTTGACCGTTTGAAATTGCTTCTATCTTGTAAGTGCTTACTGGGCTACCATTACTGTCCAGAAGATTAGTTTTATTGTAAATAGGTGTAGTATTAAGTTTCGTTCCGTCACGGTAAACGTTAAAGCTAATATCTGCAGGGTCATATATGAGCCATCTCCAGTTTATAAGGTAGTTAGTGCCACTTCCGGTGTATGTAGCAATTGCTCCCCTGTCAAGTTGTTCAGGATCTAAAACCCAAGGGCGACCTGAATTTGGAAAATTCATGGTTATTGTCACAGTTTTCTCTGATACTTCAGAATTTCGCATTCCTTCTTTTATTGCAATTGCTCTTATCCTGCACGAACGTGATAACTCAAATTGTCCTGTATAAGTTTTTGCATAGTCCAATACTTCGCCATGATCTACAAGTGAATACATTATGACAGAACCTGAAGTTTGGCAGCTGATACTAACTTTTTCCCCTTCTGTAATTATTACCGGAACCGCTACTTGTTCGCGTATATCTGCACTTACATTAAAAACTCCAACACTTTGTACTACAACTCCACCACTGTTAGTCCAACTTACATCTCCGTCTGAAATAACCTCAAATGTGTATGTTTTAAAATAGGTGGCCGGATATGTAGCCTCTCCATAACTGCCTTTTAGATTTGTTACTGCTGAAATGCCCTGAGGTGTACTCGATGAAGATTTGATCGTAATATCTACTCTCTGCCCGGCTTTTAATCCGGGTATAGTGACCGGAGCTGTATTTTGCATTTGCATTCCATTCTGACTTGATCCCATATTATGTCTGAGTAGCAGATTTCCCGGATTGATACCGCTGCCTACCAGCAAACCATTGGTTTCGGCGATTATTATATTGTTTGCTTTTAAGGTGCTTCCGTTGGTAATGACTTTGTTGGAATACCTTTGCAAGGTGCCGCTTTTGTACATTGGAGTCCAATTAATTGTATCTGTAGCAAGATTGGCTATCGTGGTTTCGGTATATTTAGCAAGATTCCACCACTGAATGGTGTCATATGTAGTCTGAGCATTTACTAAAGCCGTCAAAAAAGAAAAACAAAAAACAATCAGATATTTTTTTGAAGAAAAAGAGTAATTCATAAGTAATAATTAAGATTATAAGCTTGCAAAGGTAGTGAATAAATTGAAAATGGCTGTTGGTTTTATTTTTATACGTGTGAAAATTGTTATATTTGCACGTGTAGACTTAACCGCTTATAAAATGAATACAAAATTGACACTTACTATCGAAAGAGATGTAATAGATAAGGCCAAGAAGTATGCAAATACGAAAGGTCAAAGCTTATCGGATATTATTGAGAATTATTTGAAAGTAATTACCAATGAGGAGCCGATTGATGATATTCAGTTGACTCCCATTGTGAAGTCGTTAAAAGGTTCATTTAAAGTCTCTGATAAATTTGATTATAAAAAAGAGTTAACAAAAGCATTGACCGAAAAGTATTTATAAATGAATATATTGATTGATACTGATGTTATTCTGGATTTCTTTTTCGATAGAAAGCCATTTTCTGATAATTCTGCAAAAATATTGTCTTTGTGTGAGGACAAAAAGATAAGAGGCTTTATAACACCGGTTATAGTTAGCAACATCTATTATATTTTGAGGAAAAAAGCAGTCCATGAGAAAGTTATAGATAATTTACAACAGTTAATTACTATAACAGAAGTTTTGACCATTGACAGAAATGTAGTTGTAAAGGCATTAAATTCCGGCTTTAAAGATTTTGAAGATGCCTTACAGAATTATTCAGCTGAGTCTTTTGGTGATATAGACTTGATTGTAACCAGAAATTTCAAGGATTTTAAGAATAGTGCCTTGAGTGTTGTAAGTCCTGATGAATTTTTAAAAGCTTTTTTGCCTGTTAAATGTGCATAATTTGATACATCCCCTGTTTTGATTTTTTATATTTCTGTCAAAATTGAATCATATACTTTAAGATTTCGGTTTGCAGTTAGTTAGGGTGCTGAGTGAATACTTTTTATTGTATAATTTTGATTGTTTTCATTAAGTTGTTTACATCAAAAATTATATGAAGAAAGTAAAATTTATGTTCAAAAGTCAGCTTTTAATTCTGGTATTTGCTGCAATGTTTGTGTTGCCCGCTACTAATGCTGCGGCGCAAGCAGGTAAGTCGAAAAACACAAAGTCGGAAACTAAGTACACTCATCGTTTGGCCGGTAATCCATACCTTCCTTTATGGGAGCATTTACCTGATGGTGAACCACGTGTTTTTGAAGATCCGGACAGACCCGGAAAGTATCGTGCATATATTATTGGTTCGCACGATTTAAGATTTAACAGTTATTGTGGACCCGATATCAGAGCATGGTCTGCACCGGTTGAAGATTTGACTAACTGGCGTGATGATGGTCCTATTTTCACCTACAATATTGGCAATCAGTGGGATGTTATGTATGCTCCAGATCTTGTTGAGGTAAAAAGAAAAGACGGCAAAAAGGAATATTATCTTTATCCCCACAGTCGTGGTCGCAGCAGAGAAGCAATGGTTTGTAAGGGTAGTCGTCCAGACGGTCCTTTTACTCCGGTTAACTTAAATGCCGACGGAACCGCTACTTTACCTGGAAGTATTATGGGTTTTGACCCCTCAGTTTATGTTGAAAATATAACAGATCCAAAAGATCCAGATTATGCAATTGGTTTCAGGGCTTACGGTTTTTGGGGCTTTCAGCGTTCTTCAGCCGGTCAACTTGACCAAAATACAATGTATTCTTTAAGACCGGGTACTGAGGCTATCGGTTATTTTATTCCTGCAAGCTCAAGATATGGTGTTGTCAGAGACCCTCAGGGTATAAAATACTCTGCCTTGTTCCCGGGTGAAGATCTTGGATCGTATAACTTCTTCGAAGCTGCATCCATCCGCAAAGTCGGAAATAAATATGTTTGGGTTTATAGTGGTTATTCAGGCCCTGATTATGGTTTGAGTAGTACAAACTCAGCTCTTCGTTATGCTTACGGTGATTCTCCAATGGGCCCATGGAAAAGTGGTGGTGTTTTGGTTGACTCTCGTGCTGTTGTTCTTAATCAGGACGGAACCGCACTTCAGACAACTTACGCAGGTCATAATACTCATGGTAGCCTTCAACAGATAAACGATCAGTGGTATGTGTTCTATCACAGAGCTCCACGCGGTTTCGGAAATGCGCGTCAAGCTGTTGTTGCTCCGGTTACTGTTACATGGGATGAAAAATCGGTAGCTGACGGTGGTAAGGTTGTTGTAAGAGGTTTTGATCCTTATGCTCCCGGAAATGTCTGGACTGCAAAAAGCAGCAATGGTAATGAATACACAGGTGCTGAGGTTACTTCAGAAGGTTTCCATATTTATGGACTCGATCCTTATCAGTATTATTCAGCAGGTTATGCTTGTTATCTTTCAAATCTTGGTAGTCAGCAGGATTCATGGGATATCTGGGATAACAATATGCCCGTGACTAACGTTAAAAATGGAAATATAATCGGTTACAAATACTTCGGTTTCGGCGGTCTTGACAAAGACAAGAAAGGTCTGAAGGCTTTTGCAGGTACTAAACCTGGTAATAAAACTGCTTTCAATTTATTCCTTACTCCCAAAACTGTGAAATCATTTAAAGTTAATGTGATGATAGATGGCCCATGGGATAATGCAACATGGAAGGGCAAAAAGATTGGTGTGATTACTGTTCCTGCAAATGCTAAACAAAAAGTTACCAAGTTTACAATTGACGTTGCTGCTATTGTTGACAAACTTGACAAAAAGCATGCTATTTATTTGGTTGCTGAAGGTGACGAAAATGAAAGTCTGTTTGATTTAAGCGGACTAGGATTTAGTTCAGTTAAAAAGAAAATTGTACGTCCGGTTGCTCCAACTGTAAGCATTAATGTTGATGGTAAGGCTATAGAAGTGCCATCTGTACCTGTTCGTTCTACAAATGCCAACGGATTGGTTGGTTACAATATTTACGAAGCTAAGTGTGCTGTCGCTGCAAATGCTACTGCAACTCCAAAGGTTACAGCTACTGCCAGCAATCGTGCAGTTAAAATATCAATCAAGCAAGCTGCTTCTCCTTCTGGCGTAGCTGTTGTAAACTGTGATTATAAAGGTGTGGTTAAAACTTACAATGTAGTTTTTGCTGCTCAATAAAAATACTTGATTTAACTGTTTTGCAAGATGCTTGACGTTCTTTTTTAAGACGCAAGCATCTTGCTTTTTTTTGTACATTTGGTACAAACATTTATAAAATAAATTTATGGAATTAAAAGATGCTATATTAAACAGGCGCACAGTTAGAAAATTTACTTCAAAAGTAGTCGAAGAAGATGTCTTGTTTGAAATTTTAGAGGCTGGAATATGGGCGCCTTCTCACGGGAACAATCAACCATGGGAATTTGTAATAATAGGCCCAGAAACCCGAAAAAAACTTGCAGAAATGTATTCTGCTTTTATGGAAGCAGGTCCATTAAAAAATCCGGCTTTGCCCGAAGAAAGAAAGCTGGCTATGAGAGGTTTCGCAAAGAATTTTGGTGAAGCCCCGGTTTTGGTTGCTGTTGCTGCTTTGCCTGCCGTTACAGATTCGGACAAATTTGACTTTCCTATGTCTACGGCCGCAGCAATTCAAAATATACTACTGGCTGCATGGGAAAAGGAAATTGCAGGCGTGTGGCTTTCATTTGGGATGAATCCAATGGCACAGGCTCTACTTCAGATACCTGAAGGAGGAAGAATATCGGGTATACTTGCCTTAGGGTATCCGGATTTTATTCCTCCGGCACAACCACGTGTTTCGGTTAAAGAAAAAGT
>CAZFUO010000112.1:0-7993 GCA_964522065.1 uncultured Bacteroidales bacterium
AATGTACGTGCGGTTTCGTCTGAAATTGGAATACTTATGGACACTAAAGGTCCTGAAATCAGAACAACCAAAAATAAAGACGATAAGCCTATACTTTTAAAGACCGGTGCAATTATTAAAGTTTCAGGCGATCCTGAAAAACTTACAAATAGTGAATGTCTGTACTGTTCTTACAAAAATCTTTATAACGAACTTGAACCAGGCACTGATATTCTTATAGATGATGGAGAAATTGATCTTAAGGTTATTAAAAAAGAAGATGGATTTCTGGTCTGCGAGGCTCAGAATGAAGGATATCTGGGCAGTCGTAAAAGTGTAAATATACCGGGTGTAAGAATAAACCTGCCATCTCTTACCGAAAAAGACAAAAAGAACATTTTGCTTGCAATCGACTACAATGTCGACTTTATTGCTCACTCATTTGTAAGAAGCAAACAAGATGTGATGTCAATACAGGAAATTCTTGATGACAATGTAAGTCAGATTAAGATTATAGCAAAAATAGAAAATCAGGAAGGTGTTGATAACATTGACGAAATTCTGGAAGTTGCTTATGGTGTAATGGTTGCAAGAGGCGACCTTGGCATAGAGGTTCCTCAGGAAAAAATACCGGGAATACAGAGAATGCTTATCAGGAAATGTGTTGAAGCCAAAAAACCTGTAATAGTTGCAACTCAAATGCTTCACTCAATGATAGAGCACCCTCGCCCTACCAGAGCTGAAGTAACTGACGTTGCAAACGCAATCTATTACAGAACAGACGCTTTAATGCTTAGTGGGGAAACCGCTTACGGTAAATATCCTGTTGAAGCTGTCAGAACCATGGCGAAAATTGCTGAAGAGTCTGAAAAGGCGAAACTAAGTTCTTATGATATCAGCGTTCCATTTCCGCTGCAAACCATGGATGCTACATCTTTTCTTGCAGAACAGGCTGTAAACGCATCAAATGCTTTAAAGGCTAATGGCATTGTAACCGACTCATATACAGGTCGCACAGCCAGATACATCGCTGCATTCAGAGGCAAAACACCGGTATTCGCAATTTGCTACAGAGAAAAAACAGTACGCCAGCTCGCATTGTCTTACGGAGTTTTCCCTATTTTTCAGGAAATAAGAAAAACTACACGAATTTATTTGGTTGCTGCGCTTAAAATGCTGAAACAAAGATCTCTTTTGAAGTGTGAAGATACCATCATTTACCTAAGCAGCAGCTTTGGGGTTGCCGGTGGAACCACTTTCCTTGAGATAAACAAAGTTGATACAATAATTAATAACGCAGATCATTTCCTGCTGCCTAATTTCCCCTCTGAGGAATAAAATAGAATGCACGACTCTGTCGAACAATATATTGAGTCACATATAGACAAAGAGCCTGATGTACTTTATCAACTTTACAGGGAAACCAATATAAAGTACATCAATGGCTTAATGGCTTCGGGACATATCCAGGGCCGCCTTTTGGTAATGTTATGCAAAATGATAAATCCTAAAAGAGTGCTGGAAATCGGCACTTTTACAGGATATGCAACAATTTGTCTTGCAGAAGGCACCGATGAAAATACCGTCATTGACACAATAGAGATTAATGACGAATTTGAGGACATAATAAACTACTGGATATCTAAAGCTGGTTTTTCAGAGAAAGTAAGACTTCATATCGGAGATGCAATGAAGATAATACCCGAAATGAAAGACGGATTTGACCTGGTTTTTATGGATATGGACAAAAGAGATTATCTTAAGTGTTATCAAATGTTGCTACCCAAGGTAAGGCCAGGTGGTTACATATTAGCTGACAATACTTTATGGTATGGAAAGGTGCTTACTAAAATTAGCAGAAAGGATGCACAGGGTCTTGCAATTACCGAATTTAACAATTACATTGCAAACGATCAGAGGGTTGAAAAAGTAATTTTACCGCTAAGAGACGGACTGACATTAATCAGAAAAAAACATTAAAAAATGGACACGACAAGACAAAATAAAATAAACAGACTGATTCAAAAAGAACTCAGTGAAGTGTTTTTAGCTCAGACAAAAGCAATGCATGGCGTACTTGTCACTGTTAGTGAGGTAAAAGTAAGTGCTGATTTGAGCACAGCCCGTATTTATCTCAGTGTTTTTCCAACTGACAAAGGCAAGGATATTGTGAAAAGTGTTCAGAGTAATTCAAAAACAATCAGGTATGATTTGGCCGAAAGGTTACGTTATCAACTCAGGAGAATGCCTGAAATGACATTCTTTCTGGATGACACACTTGATTATGCCGAAAATATTGATGCAATACTGAATAAAATAAATCCAAGGTGAATCTACCTTTCCTGTTTGCCCGCAGATATCTTTTCTCCAAAAAAACACACAATGCCATCAACGTGGTTTCGATGGTATCAGTTTTTGGGGTGACAGTTGCTGTCGCTGCTTTGGTTTGCACTTTGTCTGTATTCAACGGTTTTCAACATCTTTTGGGAGGTCTTTACAGTAGCTTTGACCCTGAACTGAAAATAAAGGTAATTGAGGGGAAAGTTTTTAACACCAACACTGCAGCATTTGAAGATATTCGCAATCATAGTAGTGTTGAGCATTATTGTGAGACTCTTGAAGAAAATGCACTGATAGTTTATAAACAGGCACAAACAAGTGCTGTAGTTAAAGGTGTTCCCGATAATTACAACAAACTTACAGAAATAGACAAACTTATTTATGCAGGTTCTTTCAAACTAAAAGAATACGATTTTAATTATTCAACGGTTGGAGCCGGACTTGCCTCTGCACTGGGCACAGGTAATTCTTTTATAGACCCAATTACTATAAATGTACCGGTCAGGACAGGTAAAATAAATCTGACAAATCCCGCATCTTCTTATAAATCTAAGAACATACTTATTGGTGGCACATTCGGAATAAACCAACCGGAATATGATAATAATTATATTATTGTGCCAATAAGCTTTGCCCGTGAGCTTTTCGAATACGAAACCGAGGTTTCGTCAGTTGAGATAAAACTAAAAAAAGGCAGCAACAAAGACCAGATAAAAAAGCAATTCAGAAAAATACTGGGAGAGAAATACACCGTACAGGATGTAATGGAACAAAAAGCTGATTTTTACAGAATAAACAGTATTGAAAAATGGATGACTTTCCTTATTCTGTCTTTTATACTAATTGTTGCCTTATTTAATGTTGTAGGCTCACTTTCAATGCTTATACTTGAGAAATATAAGGATGCTATGACATTGAGCAAACTGGGTGCAGACCTTAAACTTATCAGAAAAATATTTATTTTCGAAGGTTGGCTCATTGCATTTTCGGGCGCAATACTTGGTATTATTTTAGGTACAATTTTAATATTAATACAAGAGCATTTCGGCATAATAAAACTTGGTGGAGGAGGCAATTATATAGTAGATGCTTATCCTGTAAATCTTAAAATAAGCGATCTTGTACTGGTATTTATTACGGTAATCATTGTTAGTCTTCCTGCAACAATCTGGCCTGTAAAACTTTATTTCAGCAAAAAACTTAAGCATATACTGACAATTGGTATGTTGGTATCTGCAGTAGCGGTTTCGGGTCAGGTATCATATGGAGGCAAACCACTACCTGTTGGCATTGAAAAAAAGTCCAGTCTGAGAACTTCTGCTGAATATGTAGTAGAACTGCCAGCTTTTAACAAAGACTCTGTACTAGAAATTAGCGACTTACCCGGAAACAGAATTGGCGGAATTGAATTTGCCCACAAGCTGTTTACAAATTTAAGACCGGAAAATTCAGGCTTAAATTTCACAACTTCAGACGGCACTAAAGTTTGGAAATTAAGTATTAAATCTGAAGGTGCATATTCGCTTAATGTCTTATTTGACAGATTTAATATACCTGATAATGCAAGACTATTTGTATATAATAAAGACCGATCAACAATACTTGGCTCTTTTACAAATGAAAATTGCCCTGATGGTAAAGACTTCAGCATATCTCCTGTAGAAGGTGACGAAATCACAATTGAATACCACGAACCCTTAGGAGCTGAGTTTTCTGGTGACTTAAAGATATCTGAAGTCAACCATGATTACAGGGGACTGTTCAGGAACGGAACACGTTTTGATCAAATAAACTTACCATGTCTTCCTGAAGTAAGTTGCAACAGTGCTCTTGATACAATTTCGAGAAGTGTTTGCGTACTTATAATAAATGGAAACATATACTGTACTGGAGTTCTAATAAATAATACTGCCAACAACAGGAAGCCCTATATTTTAACAGCTTCTCACTGCATTAAAAATAACCCTTCATTGGGTAGCAAAGTTGTTGCATACCTCAATTATCAATCTCCGGGTTGCGATAGCAGAATAAGAGGTAGTGAAGAGTTTTCTGTATCGGGTAGTGTTACAAAGGCATATTCACAAGAAGTAGATTTTGCGCTATTGGAATTAAAACAACTACCACCTGCTGAATATAGACCATATCTAGCCGGTTTCAGTATAGATAAAACCGTAAAAAACCAGAATCCATTTGTAAATATTCATCATCCTTACGGAGAGGTTAAAAAGTATTCTTTAGAAAATGACACTCTTATTAAAAAGGATTGGATGGGTAATAACGGTGATGGTATTGTGTCAGGAAACCACTGGAATGTAAGGAGCTGGGAAAAAGGCCATACCTGGATAGGATCTTCAGGCTCACCGATTTTTGATAGCAAAATGCATTTAAGAGGTTGTCTAACAGGTGGAGACTCAGGAGGTTCAACAGGCTGTGGACCCAGCAATAACGGTGATTTCTTTTTCAGACTTGACAGGGCATGGGATCAATATCAAGACAGCACAAAACAGCTAAAATATTGGCTGGATCCCGCTAACAAACTTACTTCAGGCAAGTTAACCATAAACGGATTTGACCCCTATGCTGAAGAAGAAGTTAATCGTATTTCTAATATAACTGAACATGATTCGGTTCAGAAATATTATTATAACAAACCATATAGTGGAGCTTTATTTGGTCATAACAGCACAGGTATTGATGAATATGCAGAGCATTTCACAACTACAGATTCAGTTATGCTGAAAGGAGTCTATTTAATGGTAGCTAAAGGCATGAAGACACAGACCTCTCAGGTAAAAATAAATGTTTACAGCGGAGGAAACAAGCCGGGCAGAATTATTGCTACCGGAAGTCTTGAACAAAACTATATTGATTACATTTCTTCAACTGAAACTTTTGCAACTGTAAATAAAACAAACTATTCAAACAGAGAGAATTACTTCAGGCTTGACAAACCGGTAGCTGTTGGAAATGATTTTTATGTTGGTTATCATATAAATTATCCTCTTGTAGAAAATACAGATTCCTTCATTGTTTATGCTGCTGTAAGAGAAACTATTAAAAAGAATACATCCTGGTTTAGAAACAAGTTAATATGGTTTCCTTTTACATCAAATTTTATAAGACCTTCGTATGCTTCAATGTGGATAGAACCGCTTGTAATGAAAGATACAATAACAATTAAAGACACTATTTACCCGGAGACTCCTGATACACTCGATATAAACAAACCGATAATGCTTTATTCTCCGGTTGAATTATCTCTTTATATTTGGCTGCCAACAAGTTGGAAAGGTAATTACTGGGCTGAAATAAGAGATGTTTCAGGCAGACTTTGTGTAAGAAAAGAGTTGACACCTCCATACGACAAAATAAATATCTGCAATAAGGGTAATGGTGTTTATATAGTAAGACTTTACGGAAGTGGCAAAAACCATATAAATAAAATCATCAAATTCTGAAATACCCCTCAAATGTTAACATCCGTTAATAAATGAGGCGAAAATTAAAAAGAGATTATAACTTTTTAAGTAATAGCTAAAATCAAATAATTGACACTATTACATTTTTTTTGTATTTTTGCCTTCAATTAAAAGAATTTAATCAAATAAAAACCAGAAAAATGAGCAAAAAGATTTATCTGTCATTTTTACTGACAAGCGTGTTGCTACTGACATCTTGTTCAGGAAAGTTTGCACCTACAAGTGATTTCTTTAAAGTAACACCTGATGTATTGGTATCTCAGGGTGGTAAAGTGCAGGCTACAGTTGATGGAAATTTTCCCGCTAAGTCATTCCCTGCTAAAGCGATAGTTACCATCACTCCGGTATTGAAATATGAAGGTGGCGAAACACTTGGTACACCTGTAACTCTTCAGGGAGCTAAAGTAAAAGCAAACAACAAAGTTATCGGAAAAGAAGGAGGAACATTCTCAGTTAGTTCAGTGTTTGACTACAAACCAGAAATGAGTAAGTCTGAGCTTTATCTGCGTTTTAATACCAAGATAGGCAAAAAAGAAATTGCTCTTCCTGAAATAAAAGTAGCAGACGGTGTTATTTCTAACGAAGCACTGGCAAATGCAGCTTCAGCTACACCTGCTATCACTCCTGACAAATTCCAAAGAATAATTCAGGAAGCACACCAGGCTAGTATTTTATTCTTAATCCAACAGGCAAAACTTCGCAAAACTGAATTATCTTCAGCTGAAGTTAAAGGTATCAGCTCAAAACTTGCTGAAACTGTAGCTGATCCTAACAAGAAAGTTTCTTCATTAGAGGTTTCTTCTTACGCTTCTCCTGACGGATCACTTGATTTAAATGAAAAGCTTGCAGCAAAACGTGAAGCTGAAACAGTTAAGTATCTTCAAAAAGAAATCAAAAATCTTAAAGCTGACGGCTCTATCGATGCTAAGTTTACAGCAGAAGACTGGGAAGGTTTTAAAGAACTTGTAAGCGCTTCAAACATACAAGATAAGGAACTTATCTTAAGAGTTCTTTCAATGTACAATGACCCTGAACAACGTGAAAAGGAAATCAAAAACCTGTCATCAGTATTTGATAACCTGGCTGAAGAAATACTTCCAAAACTAAGACGTTCAAAACTGACTCTTACTTTAGATCTTATCGGTAAGACAGACGAACAGTTGAAAGACCTTGCTAAAAATGATCCTTCAAAATTGAATGTTGAAGAAATACTTTACGCTGCAACATTGTTTGCAGACTGCAAAGATAAAGCTGCTGTTTATCAGTCTGCTTCACAACTTTACTCAAGCGATTACAGAACATTCAACAACCTTGGTGTTGCTAAGTTCAAACTTGGAGATCTTTCAGCTGCTAAAGCTGCTTTTGACAAAGCATACGCTTTGAACAAATCTCCAGAAGTAAACAGCAACCTTGCACTTAGCGCATTATCAAGTGGCGCAGCTGCTCAGACAGTTGAATCATACCTTGGTGCTGCTGCAGGTTCTGCAGGTCTGAATGAAGCTATGGGTATTTTATACATTAAAAAAGGAGAATATGCTAAGGCAGTTCAGTCTTTTGGTGACATCAAGTCAAACAATGCAGCTCTTGCTCAACTTCTTGTAAAAGATTACAGCAAAGCTAAAGCTACTCTTGACGCAGTTGCTATGCCTAATGCAGAAACCGCTTACCTTAAAGCTCTTGTTGGTGCAAAAACAAACAATAAAGATCTTGTAATAAGTGGTCTTACTGCTGCAGTTAAAGCAGACAAAGCATATGCTATGAAGGCATTGAAAGATATCGACTTTACTAAATATTTATTGGATCCTGCTGTAGCGGCAGTACTTAAGTAGTTTAGTTTATAAACTTATAGGTTTAGATATTGCAGGGTGGATTTTTCCACCCTGTTTTTTTTGCGGTTATTGGATTTGATATATACATACATTATATTTGTAATTAAAGAATTCATAAAGCAAAAGTAACAACCATGATTAATCGTCAACTCTTCTTTTTTGCGGCTTTAGTATTATACTTAAACACCTTTTCCGCTTTTGCTCAAGATGAAACTATAGAAATGAAAGAATGGCTGAAAGACAATGTCGCTGCACTAAAACAAAAAGATACAGCCAGAATTATAAAGAACTACAAATATATAGGTGACGGGTATTCTGAACTTGAAAACTTCTCTAAAAGCAATTACTACCTGAAAGAAGGACTAA
>CAZFUO010000113.1:0-7881 GCA_964522065.1 uncultured Bacteroidales bacterium
GCAGGCATCAAAACCGGTGATGGTGCAAAGCATTTTCATTAAGTTCTTAGCCATTTCGTTAAAACCTGAAGCCTGATCCTGAGGAGCAAAAGGGTGCAGGCCTGCAAAACCAGGCATGCCGGCAGCAAACATTTCGCTGGCTGCATTCAATTTCATAGTACACGAACCCAGAGGTATCATAGAGTGAGTCAACGAAATATCCCTGCGCTCCAGTTTCTTAATATATCGCATCATTTCAGTTTCGGTATGATACTTACAGAAAACCGCATGCTGTAAAAACTTGTCACCACGCAGTAGCTCGTCCTTAAGTTCACAAATTGAGCTAAAATTTTCTAAAGAAGTGAAAGCAGGATTATTACCGGCTGCAGAAGCAAAAATATCAATCAAAACATCAACATCATCATAATCAGTGGTTTCGTCTATGCTGATACCGATTGTCGTTTTATTAATATATTTCAGATTTACGTCATATTCGCGAGCCAGAGCTTTTATAGAATCGACCGAAACAGAAGAAGGCAGAACAAATCTTAAAGTGTCGAAATAGTTGCTGTTGAGTTGCTTGTAACCGTAAACACTAAAAGCATCAGAAAGATAGGCGGCAATGCCGTGTACCCTCGATGCAATCGTCCTAAGTCCTTCATAACCATGATATACAGCATAAAAACCGGACATAATTGCCATCAGTGCAGAGGCAGTACAAATATTTGAAGTAGCTTTTTCCCTTTTAATGTGCTGCTCTCTGGTTTGCAGGGCCATACGATAGGCAAGCTTGCCGTTTTTATCTTTCGAAACCCCGATTATGCGGCCTGGTATGTTGCGTCTGAATTCGTCTTTGGTTGCAAAAAATGCAGCATAAGGGCCTCCGTTGCCCATAGGAATACCAAATCTCTGAGTCGAACCAAAAGCAATATCGGCACCCATGGCACCCGGGCTTTTCAACAAGCACAAACTTAAAATATCTGCACCCACAGCCACTTTGATGCCGGCCTGGTGCATTTTTGAAATAAAATGCTCATAATCAAAAACATTGCCCTCAGCATTAGGCAACTGAACAATTGCGCCAAAGTGCTTGTCAGAAGGAGCAAAAACCGCAAAATCACCTATCTCTATTTCAATATCGAGAGGAGAACAATGAGTTCTCAAAACAGCAAGACTATGTTTAAATATGCCTCTGTCAACAAAAAGAATATTAGCGCCCCTTTGCTCAGCAGCACGATCTCTCAGAGAAAACATCATATTAGCGGCTTCGGAGGCAGCTGTAGCTTCGTCAAGCAGAGAAGCATTTGCCAGAGGCAGGCCGGTAAGTTCAGTAATAACTGTTTGAAAATTAAGCAGTGCCTCAAGTCGTCCCTGCGAAATCTCAGCCTGATAAGGAGTGTAAGAAGTGTACCACGATGGGTTCTCAAAAACATTTCTTCTTATAACGGCAGGAGTAAAAGTATCATACCAACCTTCACCTATATAAGAAGTAAATATTTTATTTTCACCGGCAAGCATGTCAATATGTTCAGCAAACTGCCCCTCTGTCATAGCCGGCTCTATATCAAGCGGTTCCGGCAAAAGAATGTCGGCAGGGATGGTTTCGGAAATTAATTCTTCAAGACTGGCATTACCAGTTACTTTCAACATTTTTTCCAGATCTTCGGCATTGATGCCAATATGTCGCGAAGCAAATTCGTTCATAGCAAAGCAGATTATAACAATACAAACCTTTATTTATATCCAATATTCAAGTCAATTATCTCTGATTCAAGCAGTGAAATCTTCTCACTACCATCAGCGCCAACAATATATGTATCCTCAATTCCTACAGCGCCAACACCTTCTATTACAAATTTAGGCTCAACTGCCAGAACCATACCCTTTTGCAGTACATCCCTTGAACGCATTGCCAGTACAGGAGGTTCGTTAATGACCAATCCGACACCATGTCCAACAAATTTTGCCTGCTGCACAGTACCCATAAAACAATCAGCAAGCCCTTCAAGTTTAGCCTTTTCGACAGCCAGATTGTAAATATCTTCACAAACAGCACCTTCCTTCATAGCTTCCTGCACAATATTTTCAATTTCAATGGCCACATTATGAGCCTTGTAAGCCTTTTCAGACAACTTTCCAACAGAATAAGTCCTGGTAACATCGTCCAGATATCCCGTAAAATTGCCACCCATATCTATCATAACACTCTTGCCCACTTCAAGTTTACTACCGTTAGCACCAATTGGATTAGTAGGGTCGCCGGCACCGCCCAAAGCAAAATCATAAGGAGACGAAACCGCCGCGTTCTCACCAACCAGAATACTGCCCATAAATGCCTCCATGTTGCCAAAAGTTCTGAAAAGCCCCTTGCAACCTTCAAGCCTCATAAGCCTTTCAATCTCAATAGATAATTCAATATCTGTCATTCCCGGACGATAAACTTCAGGAATTTTTCTGTAAGCCCTTACGTGTGCTTGAGCAGACTTTCTCAACTGATCAAGTTCCCAGTCAGTTTTAACACTTCTGACAAATCTCAAATCTGCGGTTCCGTCGTGAAAAACAGTATTCTTAAAGCAAGCCTGAAGTCTCATCCATTCGGCGTAACTCAATTCGCCACCCTCAACCATAAGCGATTCGGGAACATTCAAACCATTTTCAACCAGCAAACCAGGAATATCCTCAGGCTTTCTGATATAAAAAACATTATCGCCCTTAAGGCCAACAGGTCTTCTTATAAAAAGCAAACCCGGCCCACTAGCCGGGATGTAAAAATAACCTCCCACAACCATTCCTGCTGCATAAAGGAGATTAACAGGAGTCGAAATCAGGCAAGCTTCAACGCCCACCTCTTTCATCCTGACACGTATCTTTTCAACTCTCAATAAGAGCTCTTTTTCCATATATACCGTATATTTATAAAAACGTATGCAAATTACGGCATTAAAGTTCAAAAACAGAAATTTTTTTGGCGACTTCTCATATCAATACATTTTAATTATTTTTGTGAAACTTAAACATTTCAAATGCCACGGACGTTATATTCATATTAAAATATACCACCATGAAAACCAACCTCTTAACATTTGCTTTGCTGCTTGTAACCCTGACCATTACAGCCCAGCAGCCAACACAAAAAGTCGCTACAAAATATATGCGGCCATCGGTTTCGAAATTCTACTTCGAGCCAAAAGACAGAGCTCAAACCATGGTAATCAATCAGTTCAAAGCATTGGACATATCAGCAAAATTTAACAATCACAAAGTCGATTTCCCTAATCTAATTGTAGAAGTCACCGACGAAGCCGCAAAAAAATCCAGAGTCGATGTCTTTGCGGGCCGAGCAACCAATCCCATCATGGCCAAGTGGTGGAACCGCGATCAAAACGGAGACTTCAATTACGATTACGTTGCCCAAAGCGGACTTTACAGCTCGACAGACGCTGATGCAGTAATGGCCAGAGGATCAAGCATTGACAGACGCGAAATGATGGGAGAGGAGTTGATTGGCAAAACCTACATACTCGTTTACGAGATAGCCGATCTCATAACAATGGAACAAAAATACGACAGGCAGGATGCTGCAAACAAAAACCTGGGCATTGACAAACCCGTCGAAAGAAATTACGAAGGATACGAAATAAAATACAACGTCTATGCATACAAAATGATTTACAATGATTCGGTTGCATCAGTATTTTTCAACGAATACTGGACAGACAAAAACAATCATGATCAGGCAAAAGTAATTAAATGGGCAGCAGCCAAATTTCCTGTAGAATACATCCAGAAAGTCAGTGGCACAATGCAATCTACCCAACTAAAAAAACAACCCCTCACCTCTACAGCCAAAAAGAAAACCATAGACGAACTCCTTCTTATGCTGCCGGCAAAGATACAGGAACAATCATTATTTGACCTCACCTATTATATACCCGACTTCAATCTCAAAGCCACAATATTCTCAACGAAACCACTCCAGGCCAAACTTGGTACCAAAGAAAGCCTCTACCTCGACGAACGCTTTTTCGTATATGAAATAGAGCTTGACGAACAAGGCAACCAACTCAAAAACCTAAAAGGTGTAGTCAGAGCCAAAAAAATTGAAGACAACATGGGCGTTGCCACAGGCGAATCAACACCATCAACCTTTACACAGCAAGGGGGCAAAAGACTTTACGAAGGAATGTTAATTGAGAGCAAAGAAGACATAGGAGGTATCCTAAATGCAGGATTATCACTACCATCAGCCGACAGGTCATTTGGAGGTCTTTACGTTGGGTTAGACTACAGACTCTCCAGAATTATCAAAAAAAGAGGAGTATACGTAGGAGTTGATTTCACTGCCAACTATATGAACGACGTCAACCCCGGCATAGTCAGAGCCGATGGATATACCCTTGCAGACGGAAGCACTTACTTCTCAGGATTCACCTACTCCTTTGCAGCAAAAATCTCAAAAGAAATGTACTTCACCCGCCGCGGAAACATATACCTCAACCCCTCAGTCGGATTAGGTATGGTTGTGTACTCATTCAATAAATCTGGCAATAAAACTATAGAATTCACAGTCACCGGATCTGACGGAAAGTCAAAACACAATCCCGACTACGCATGGTCATCATTTTATGCACCACTATCCCTCGGACTTGGTTTCTACATCAAGCCATCAATGTCAGTAGAGTTGCGACCAATATACAGAATAAAACTAGCAGCCAGCACAGGCGAAGGCAACCGCCTCGAACAAAGCGGTTCACCCACACCAAACTGGGGATTTGAAAAAATCGACCAACTAACAATGCCGGCAGCGGTGGTGTTGAATTGGAGACTGAGATTTTAGTGATTAGTTTTTAGTGTTTAGTTTTTAGTGGGGGGCGCGAGGGTTAGTGCAGGGCGCTCGCAGGCTCGCTAAATGCCAGACGCTACGCTAAATGCCAGACGCTCGCAGGCTCGCTAAATGTTACGTACAACGCTCATTACCACCCCATTAATCACTAAAAACTAAAAACTAAACACTAATAACTATTCACTAAAAACCAATAATCATGTTTCGATTAACCTTTTTATTTTCTTTTTTGTTTGTTATAACTTCTTCATTTGCAAAAGATAAGGCCGATAAGGATACCGATTCGTGGCGTTATGAAATTGAAGCTGTAAGCACAGGTACATCAGGATCTTATCTTGTAAAGGTCTGGTCATATTCAAAAAAACCAACCCTGGCCATTGAGCAAGCTAAAAAAAATGCTGTCCACGGAATTGTTTTTAAAGGATTTGCAGGAAAGCAAAGAGTCTCAGGTCAGAAACCGCTGGTGCAGGATGCAAATGCTGAGATCGAAAAAGCAGAGTTCTTTAACAACTTTTTCTCAGACGGAGGTAAGTATATGAAGTTTGTATCATTGACCAACGATGGATCAATTGCTGCCGAGGATAGGCTAAAAGTAGGTAAAGAATATAAAATAGGTGTAATTGTTTCAGTTAATATAAGCGAATTGCGCAAAGACCTTGAGCAAGCAGGTATTATCAGAGCCCTCGACTCCGGCTTTTAATTGCATTCGAAAAGCCATCGGCTTTTCGTTGGCATTTTGTAAAGTCCCGGTAGGGACTTTACTTTGGCATTTATAAAAGTCCCGAAAGGGACTTTTATTTGGCATTAACAAAAGTCCCTTTCGGGACTTTTGTTAGCATTTTACCTTATTCAATTGCAATAGCCCTTGCAGGTTTTTCCTTAGCTTCTTCCTTTTTTGGAACATTAACATATAGAACTCCATCTTTGTAGTTTGCTGTAATGGCTTCAATGTCAGCGTGGTTTGGTAATGTGAATGTTCTCTTAAAGCTTGAGTAATAGAACTCTTTTTTGTAATAACGATCTTTGCTTTCTTCATTTGAAGCGGTTTCGTTATTTACTTCTTTTTCGGAAGAAATTTCCAACACTCTTTTGTCGATATTGATTTTAAAATCTTCTTTTGCAAGACCAGGAGCAGCAAGCTCGATTCTGAAACCTTCTTTGTTTTCTGAAATATTCACTGCCGGGCTGCTAAACCTTTCGTTGTCATTCAGGTAAGTGTCTGCAAAGAAATCACTCAATGTCGGGAAAAATGGATTTTGTCTTTTTACTGTGGTTAACATAATTTTGTCCTCCTATAATTTTAGTTTATAATTTTAAATTATTTTATCAGATATTTTGTTTATCCGACTTCACTTAGTAAATTGCAAAATAAATGCCATTTTTAGCGAATAATATATAATATTCATAAAATCAATAAGATAGTAGAAACCGCTCCTTATGACATTATGTCAGTAAAGGCAAATAAAGCATGACGTAATGGCAAAACGCCCTGGATTTAAGCATGGCATAAGCTCATCAGAGTTGAAAAAAACTATCAATAACTTGCATAAACATGAAATTAAAAGAGACTTTCCGGGTAATTTTTATGATTGTTATCTCATTTCTTGCAGGAATAATAATCTTAATGTCTTTTGCCAGGTCTAACTATCATAAGCTGACAAATTCCAGCGAAATGCGGTTTCTGAAAACAACTTTAGCTACAGAAATTAAATATGCTTCTGACAGAAGGACAGCGCTTTGTAGAAATTATGTGTTTTCAGGTAACAGTATCTGGAAAACTCAGTATCTCGATGCAGTTGATATTAGAAATGGAGTAAAACCATGGGCAAACGGATCGAAGATATCCTACCTTGACAGTTTGAATAAACTTGATTTTACTATTGCCGAATTAAATAAATTCAAGCTTGCAGCGAAACATGCTGACGAACTAATTAAATCTGAATTAAAAGCTATGAATGCGGCTGAAGGCATTTTCCCTGATAGTTCCGGAAACTATACTGTTAAAGGGCAACCTGATTTTACACTTGCACACAGTTTATTGTACGATGATAATTATATGCACCGTAAGTTTTTGATTATGAGTCCTATTGACGATGCGATTAATATGGTAAATCAAAGAACTCATATTGAAGTTGACAGACTGGAAAAATCAAATTTAATTCTTCAGTCTATTGTGTTGATTTTAATTATTTTAATTTTTATAACTGCAATGATTTCTTATTTTGTCGTTGGTAAAAAGTTGATTTTAGCTGTACACGAAATGAAGCTATCAAAGGAAAGAGCAGAGCTAAATGAATATAAGTTCAGGCTTTTGTTTGAAAAAGCTCCAGACCCTATTGCAGTTACAAATATGAAAGGTGAGTTTATCGACTGCAACGAAGCGATGTTTAAGTTTCATAATGTAAAAGATTTGGATGAACTCAAACAATTTAAATCTGCAGATGCCTTTTCTGAACCTGAAAAAAGACTAGAAATAGTAAATGAGATAATTAAAGAAGGTTTTATTAAAAATGTTGATTTACAGATATATACATTTAAAGATAAAGAGGAAAGAAGCTGTACGGTTTCGTCGGGAATATTAAGATTTACAGGTGTTGAACCGGTGCTTATAACCTGGATGAAAGATATAACCGATAAAAATAAAACTGATCAATATATAAGGAAACTTTCAACTGCAATCACTCAAAGTCCTGTAGCAATTATTATTACAAACCTTAATGGTGAAATAGAATTTGTTAATCCGCAGTTTACTAAAATTACCGGATGGGATGCCGATGAAGCTATTGGGAAAACTCCAAGTATTTTAAAATCAGGCGATCACTCTATTGAATACTACAAAGAATTATGGTCAACCATAGCTAAGGGCAAAATCTGGAAAGGTGAGTTTCACAATCACAGAAAAGATGGCAGCTATTTTTGGGAAGAAGCCACAATCTCACCGATATTTGATGATAAAAATAAGATTATCAATTATGTAGCTATTAAGCAAGACATCACGCTCAAGAAACAATTTGAGTTGGATTTGCTTGAAAAACAGCAGCAGCTAAAAGACTTAAATA
>CAZFUO010000114.1:0-4601 GCA_964522065.1 uncultured Bacteroidales bacterium
TAAACCAGCTTAATCGTCCTCCATCAGCAACATTATTTGTAAATGTCCAGTAATTTGTATTTGGATTAATAACTCTTGATTCGTTGTAAATTAAATCATAATATGATTTAGCTGCATTTTCATAATCATTTTTCCAAAGATACAAATCACCTAAAATCATTCTTATAGGTATTAACGATTTGTTAGAGCTTAATCCCAGTTTAGGCAGTTCTACATTTTTCAATGGTTCGAGATCTTCAATCAGCACATCAACCAACTGTTGAATATTATATTCAGGATAGTCTTTTTCTGCATCTGTGGTTGATAAGATAGGCTTGTCTATATATCTGCATTTTCCATGATTAATTGCCAATTGCAGATATGTCCAGGCTCTGATTGCCTTTGCTGCTGCCATCACCTTATAATAAGGCTTTGTATTATTAATATTCTTACTGGTATCAACATATTGTATTGTATAATTGCAATTGTTTATAACAGCATAATATTCTTTTGTACTTGCATATGGGTTATCTTTTGAAACTGAAAAATCATTAATTTGTTTTAAGATAGTCGGAGCTTTTTCATTTGTAATCATAAGATCACCTCTTAATTCTCCTAACAACACATATCTGTCACCTAATTTTTGAAGTTGAGAAAGTATCCCTACCATTGAATAAAGTGAATCGTGTTCTGAGCCTAGTCTGTAATCTTCTTCAAAAGTATATCTCTCTGAATCCACATTCAGCAATCCATCACAGCTTACCATCAAAAGAGAACCGATGATGAGTGTTAATAGTATATAGCTTGTTTTTTTCATAGTTTTTTATCTATATAATTTATTATTATGGGTTAGAGATTAACTTTAATACCCATGAAGAAACTTCTTGTTAAAGGCACCAAACCTGCATCAACACCCTGGTATAAAACTGAATTTCTTGCTGAAAATTCTGGATCTGAACCAAGATAATTAGTAAATGTGTAAAGATTATTTGCAGCAACCCAAAAGTCAAGTCCTGAAATAAAAGTTGTATTTACCGGTATCTTATAAGATAGAGATACAGTTTTTAGTCTTAAAAATGAACCATCTTCTATCCATCTGTCAGAAAAACGTGCATTTCCCATAGGATCGCCAAAAACGGCTTTTGGCTGATTTGTTAATTGACCTTCAGCTGTCCAGCGTGATAGCAATGCTGTAGTTTGGTTACTCATATTTTCACCGGCTTCAAGTTTGCTTCTTAAGTAGTTATAAACATCGTTACCATATGAGTAATTAAACAGTGCGTTTAAAGTTAGCTTTTTATATGTAATCTTACTTGTAAACGATCCATAAATATCCGGATTTGGATCTCCGATTATTTGTCTGTCTTCATCATTAATTACATTGTCTTTTTTGAAGTCATCAAAATTCACATCTCCTGCTGTAAACGAGCTATATGTACCATCGATATTCAAGATTTTTAGGTTTGCATTATTTGCATCACCTTCTGTAGCAAATACTCCATTAGTTTTATATCCGTAGAATACACCTGCAGGCTGACCAACTCTTGAAAGTACGGTTCCGTCATATACCTTGGTTTCAAATTCTCCGTCAGGAAGTGATTCTATGCGATTTTTGTAATGTCCGGCTGTAGCACCAAGTTCCCATTGGAAGTTTTTAAGGTTTAAAACCTTTAAATTAGCAGCAATTTCAAAACCTTTGTTTGAAAGTTCTCCTGAGTTGGTTAAATAGGCATTAAGACCTGCAAGGTTACCCAGACTTCTCCATGTCAACAGATCTTTGGTTTTTGAAGAATAAACATCAACAGTCAGATTAAATCTATCATTAAATACTGACATATCAATACCAGCATTCAGTCTGGCAGTAGTTTCCCATTTCAATTTATTATTTGCCAGATTAGTTAAAATAATACCATCGGCAAATCCCATATATCTAACAGTAGAGAAGTATGATTTTGTCGCATAATCTTCAATACCATCATTTCCAGTCAGGCCATAACCCATTCTTAATTTAAGAAGGTTTATTGATTCTGCATCCGACAAAAATGGTTCAGAAGAGATTAACCATGCACCTGTTACTGATGGAAAAACAGCCCAACTGTGATTGAATAGTTTTAGTGCCCCTTCTACATCATTTCCAAATCTAGATGATCCATCAATAGCTATTGCTCCGTTTAAGAAATATCTGTTTGCGTAGCTATAATCTACATTTGCGTAATTTGAGATAGAGTTTGTTCTGTTGTTTACGCCATCTTTCTGTAGATAATCATAATTATTGTTCAGCAGAGTGTTATTGTCAGATCCTGTGTTATGTCCTTCAATATAGTCCATTTCATAATACTGATTTGAATATCTCCAACCTAATGTTGCATCAAGTTTGTGAACATTATTAAATACGTTCTGATATTTTAATCTTGAGTCATTAAAGAAAGAAATGTTTCTAATCAACTGATGCTTAATAGCATTTTTTGAAATACCGTATCCTTCTATCATCTGAGGAACTACACCCAAAATAGGTCTGTAGTAGTTCTCTTCATATTTGTTTAGATTATAATCAAATTGAGTACTAATGTTCAGATTCTTATTTATGTTCCATGATGGTAAAATACCAAAGTCAAAATAGTGTTGTCTTGTATAATTAAGTGATCTGGATATCATAGCCACGGGGTTACCTATACCTAGTTCATCATAGTCTGCGTAGTCAAGTGTTTTTTGACCATAATATGTGAAAGTATTAGGGCTTAAAAATGGCGATTTTATCATACTCAGATATGAAGGAGAAGAATAAAAATTAACACCATCATCCAGAAGTGACTTATTTATATTTGTGTATGATACATTCAAACCAACATTTAAGTTTTTTGTTAAACTAATGTCTGAATTAAATCTTGTATTAATTCTTTGAAAATCACTTGTTTTTATAACACCATTATTTCCTGTATAGCCTAGTGAGAAGTAGTAAAGGGCTTTATCGTCACCACCATTTACATTAATTGAATAGCTTTGAGTAGAACCATTATTATAAACTTCTTTTGACCAGTCAGTTTCGTTATGATATGCATTGTAACTTCCCAGAGATTTATCCTCCTGCAAAAATTTAAGTTCTGATATTTCCTTGTTTGTCAGTCCGGCAGTACCAACTAAATCACTTGCGTAAATCCTGTATTGATTTGCATTCATAACAGGGAGTGAATTAGGGGTTGTTGTATATCCGGCAGTAATATTCAGGTTGATTTTGGTTACCTGACTTTTACCTCTTGCAGTTTTAATAAGAATAACACCATTAGAGGCCTTGCTTCCATAAACTGAGGTTCCATCTTTTAATATTGTAATACTTTCAATATCTGTAATATCAATATTCATTAAAGGATTTGAATAATGTCCCTGGAAAACAGATTCAACATCGTACATATTATTCATTATTACACCGTCAACTACATAAAGAGGTTGAGCATTTGCATTTAATGAATTATATCCTCTTATGAACATCGAAGCACCCATACCTGAAAATCCAGATCTGTTAATAGATCTAACGTTTCCACCAAGTTCAGATTGAACAAATTCATCTGCTGAAATTGCCTGTGAAATTTTAAAATCACTTACGGTTTTTGCAGATGATACAGTTAAAGTATTTCTCTTACTTCCTGTTATCAATTGTTGGATACCGTAAATAGAATAAAAACTTTCCGGGTATAAGTCTATTGTTACAGACTTATTTCCTCTAACGGGGAACTCTCTTAGAGCATAGTCATATGCTTTAACTGAAAGCACATCATCATGCCTGACCAGCTTAATAATAAACCTACCGTTTTCATCTGTTGTAGCAGATGACCTGTTATTTAAAGCCTGTATCTGAACAGCAGGAAGTGGTTTTTTTGTATGTGCATCGCAAACAAGTCCGGTAACAGTAAATACTCCTTCTTGTTTGTTTGCAGACGAGCTATTTTGTGAAACCGCAAGTGCAGATGTCAACATTAAACAGCATGTTGCAACAAGGAATCTCATCTTAATAGTGATTCCGGCACCTTTTTTTCTAACTATATTCATACTATTTTTCATCCATGAATTATTTATGATCACATTTATTATTACAACTAATCAACTGGTTCAAGTATGATACAGTCAATTCTCATAGAACGGCTCTTTGTAGTAGTCTGATTGGTTCTAACAGCATTTTCAACTTTAAGCTTAACCTGAATATCTGAATTTGAACCATTATAAATACTACAGAAAGGGAATTTAATTTCACCTACGTAAACTTTTGTAACTTCATCAACTTTTGTTTCCACATTAGCTGCTAAAGGTTGGTTTCTGACTATTGCACCAGAAGAATTCATATAATCCAGGAAAAAGCTGGCAACAAAAGTTCTTTTGCTGTTTTCATCGGCTATATTTTCTGGCACAAATACACAGTAGATTTTATATTTAGCAGATAAAGTATTTGGAATAGGAAATGTTACAGCAATTTTAGAGATATTACTAGAAGTTGTTGGGTCAACAACAATATATCTTCGGCTTGAAGTTGAATACTTTGTGCCTTCAGAAGATCTGAAATATACGTTAGCGTTAGTGCTTGACCTTCCGTAGTAGGTCTCTTCAGCTTCAATTCTGATTTCATTATGCCA
>CAZFUO010000114.1:4701-7865 GCA_964522065.1 uncultured Bacteroidales bacterium
ATGTTATATGAGCTTAACCACGCTTTGTTTGTTGGGAATATAGCAGTATAAATACTGTCTTCAAGATCTAACCTTCCTATTGTATTAAGTACAAGATTTTGAGATTTACCATTTTCGTCTGTCTTAATATAGAAATTATAGAAATTTCTTAATGAATCCAGATTCTCAAGTTTACTAAGTGATTCCCATAGGTTTGATTCGTACTTCTCGAATTTTGATATAGAGTGAATAATACCGTTTTTTGTGGCAATATTCTTTATTACCAGTGGACTTTCTCCAAACAGATAATTACTACCTTCTTTGGCAAAATGTACGAATTTGTTACTCAACATCAGCAATTTTTTATCGGTAACTCCCGATGTTGGCTGACTGAATCTTGTTATATGGTTCATAACTAGCTCCTTAACGGCGCTTGCATCGCTAAGATTCACATTTTGTAAAGCTGCGTTTGTTGGAACCCAAACTGTATAAGTTTGTGACCCGTCAAGAATTGAGTCGTAACCTGAAATTTCCATCATTTGATAAAACTTCTCCATTTCAGGTTGGCTCTTAATATATTCAGACAGACTTTTATCACTTAATGTTAAGTCTTCATTGTTATAATGCCTGTCCCACTCTTCGTTACTGCAAGATGATATAAACACAGATAATATCAATCCTGCAGCGAGATATGCTAATTTGATGCTATTTTTCTTCATAATCATTATAATTTATTAGACCGGCATTAGTCTATACCTTCATTTTCAAGTAATTCTGTTGGGCAAAATTCAAGATAATCAAGCATGAACTGAGTGCTATTAGATGTTGATCCTAAACTTATAACAGTAAACTTGTGTTTCTTTGTTTCTGAGAAGGTGTAAGTTCCCAATACTCTTCTTAAGCTCTGTGAACTTAGACGTGCAGTTGCTGCATTATAACCATACCAGTGACCAACGCAGAAATAACTGCTTGGACCTTTCATATATCCGCGGTTATGCATCATCTTGTCATTTTCAAAACCATCTCTATCTTCCTGATTTGAGCCTGGAGCAACGTATCCAATTTCAGGGTCGGTTGCAAAAAGCGATAGATTAAGAGGAATTCCGCAAGGAACACTATCCCAATAAAGCTGAGCAATTCCACGATATGCAGTAGGCTGATATCCCATTCTTATTTCATAAGTACCTGCAGGTATAGGGCAGGTAGTAAGTGTGAAATTATAAGTTCCAATAAGGTAAATCTCATCACCCTGGAAGTCTTCATAAGCTTCGCAAGCTCCGATATAAGTAAGACGTGTATTTTCTGATGCTACAAATCCATCAAGATAACCTCTTGGTAAGAGATAAGCATGAGTTTTACCAGGAACAGCAGCTACTGCTGTTGGGTTATTACCTCTCATATTGTTTGTTGCAATTTCAGGGAAGAATGAACTTGCTTCAAGTCTCAGTCTCTTTGATGAAATATCTGCTATCAGTTCATTTGAGTAAATAACTGGTTTAGTAATTTCATGATAATACCCGTTAAGAGCACCTCCATCAGGTTTATTTGTATAATTTGTAAATAAAACAGCTTTTGAAGCATCACTCATTGAGTTAATCAGACCAAATTCAGCGTTTAGTGCAGAGTAACCTCTTTTAATCTGAACTTCCAGTAATGAATTTTCAAGCATAGTTTCGATATACTCAAACATGTCATATGTCTTGAAATGGTGAGGAGTATCGTAGTCTTTTATAAATCTGCTTGAAAGTAAAGTCCTGTCAAAACAATGGTAAGCAATAAATCTGTTCAGATAATTCTTTTTGTTTTTTAAATCTGTAACACCTGCTCCATCTGGATATACTTTTGAATAATAATATTCAGCAACTTTTTTCAGATCATCCAAAGACTTAACTCCGTTTGGAGCTGCGGGGCACTCTGTATAATTTGCAAGAGATTCATCGCTTGGAGCAATAATTGTAAAACCGATTTTTCTTGATTTTGGATATTCTTCAGGAACGGTATGGCTCATTATAGTCCATTGCTTAAAATCAGGGTCAAAACTTTCATCTTCGTGTGGTGTCAGATTTATTATATCTGCAATACCGGTTTGTTGAAGTGCCTGAGCATAAATTGAGAATCTGGTATCTTCCATAAACTTGTCTGCAAGCTTAATTTTTGAAGAGGTGATTGCTTTACCCAAAACATGAATTAATCCGTTATGTCTGTATATATCTTTTTCGATAATCGGAGATTCTCCATTTACAAAAATTACAGGACTATTTGGTGAATAAGATATACTTAAAAACCTTTCACTCATAGACAGTGAACTTAAAGCACCTTCAGTAAAGTCCATTGTTCTTATAGTATCACCTTTTATAATATGATTATAACAGAAGGTCTTAATATCCTCCAGAGAAAAATCACTTAACTTAGATTTCCCCTGACTTTCATAATATTCTTTTATTGCATCGTTAGTAGGAGCAAAGCAAGTATAAAGTCCATAGGCCTTAAGGAGACCCATGACAGCTGTAGTATCGAGCATACGGGAAAACTCAGAAAAAACTGCTGGATTGTTTTCTAAATACTCTCCTACCAACTCTTCCGTTTCGGTGACGTAATTGTCCGGGTAATCCTCATGCAAACAGCTTTGAAGCATAAATGTAATGCTCAGAACTATTGCAAGCCCAAAACTTAATTTTCTGATTTGAGAAATTATCTTCATAACTCTTATTAATTTAGTGTGGTTGAAGTAGTTTTATAGTATTGATTTTGTTCAAGCAACTTGTTTGCTTCCATTTCAGTCTTATTAATTGGCCAATATAAAGCGTCAATTGATGAAATTTTGCTAAGTGCTTTACTATTAGTTGTCGTTTTTCCAATATAAGAAATAACCGGAGTCGGACTGCCTTCTCTTCTTGCCATACGCATAAGGTCAAACCAACGTTTGCCTTCAAACATAAGTTCTCTTTGTCTTTCGCGAAGTACAAGTTTTTCAACATCTGCAGAACCAGTATAAAGGGCTACACTTAGAGTGTCTCCGTCTGGATTTGATCTTTTATATGTCATATTAACGAGAGAAACTACAGATTCGAGACTTGTTTCTCCATCTTTTTGGACTAATGCTTCAGCTTTCATAAGAATTATGTCTGAAAGTCTGTAAACAATCCAGTTTGATGTATTTGATCTGTACAAATATGAGCTAACGT
>CAZFUO010000115.1:0-7825 GCA_964522065.1 uncultured Bacteroidales bacterium
TGAGAGTCCCAAGTCGGCCTGTTGCAGTAGTCGCGGTTTCGTTACCCGGTTCAAGATATGCATCTGTTGAAATAGTTACATTGCTGTTTGCTATTCCGGTGCCGGACAATCTGGCACCTGGTTTAACGTTAATATTTCCTGTGCCGGTTGCACTGCCTTCAGTGTTTGAGATATTTAGCAGACCTTCATCAACATCGGTTCCGCCGGTGTAAAGATTGTTACCTGAAAGAGTTAAGTCTCCTGTACCTCTTTTTGTAAGCTTACCCGAACCGCTGTTTATTGCTCCGCTGTAAATGCTGCTGGCATTATTTCCACCAATTACAAGGCTGTTCTTTCCGGCTATACCTCCTGAACCACTTAAGGCTCCAAGGGTAATTGTCTGTCCGGTCGAAGACTCTCCACTGCCGTTTGAGGCTACATATAGGAATGTGCCGGTGCCAAGATTTACAGTTGCGTTAGAGATATTTCTTGAGGCTGAGTTGTTAAGTCTTATATCTCTTCCTGTAAAGTTGATTGTTCCTGTGTATGCAGACCAGTCTCCGTTAAGGTCTGTACGTACATATGGTACATTCACTGAAATGCTGCCTCCACCTATAAGCTTGCCGGTTATTCCCCATCTGCTTGGCAAATCCCATTTTGCATTTTTGCCTTCTGGTACTTCAATTGTATTTGAAAATGAGCCTGTATTTCCTGTTGAGTTTATGTCGTGCATTCTTAGAGTGCCCCCTTCAATTGTAATTTTTGAATTACCCATCGAATACCTGTTTGCATCGGGTGAACCAAGCAATAGCAGGCCATCTTTTATGGTTACTTCTGAAAACGAATTATTTCCCTGTAGTGATAACGTTCCTTTTCCTGTAAGCTCAAGTGAAATGCCTGTTCCGGTAATATTGCCGCTTATTAGTACGCTGTTAGATGTAGTTGGATTATTTACTGTAAGCATGCCCTGTACCTGCATACTTCTGTTTGTTGCCATCTGAGCCGTTGTTTGAAGTGTTGCATCTTTCATTTTCCAATTTGATGCACTGCTTGTTGAGGCTCCTATTGAACTGGGTAATCCACCGTCTTTTAGTGATGCTACCTCCAGAATGCCTCCTTCAATATTTATACCTCCCGTAAATGAGTTTGCAGTTGTAAGCACGGATAGTTTGCCATCTCCTGTTTTTGTAAGACCTCCGTTACCGCTTATAACACCAATTCCGCTTATTTTGTAGTCGCTGTTATTTACAAAAGTCATTCCACCTACAGGCATGGTCTCATTTATAGTAATATTTTTGTTTATAGCATCGTCATTAAAGCTGATGGTATCACCCGGTACAAAAATATCCTGATTATTGCCGGCAAGTACATTTTTAGAACTGAAATCCCAGTTGCCGCTATTCATTCCGTTCCAGATTACACTTCCTGCAATTCGCGGTTTTGTAATTTCGATTTTTATGGAATTATTTTCAATCAGGAGGTTGTACGGTATTCCTTCAAGGCCTTTAACATTAAAAGATGAAGCTGTTGCATTAGTGGTTCCGGTAAATGTTACAAGAGTTAATATACTTGTTTCCAATGGCGAAACCGCATTTATTATCAAGCTGTTACCTGTGTTGTTTACTGTGAGGTTTCCAATAATTTTAATTGAATCATTTTTTGCAGGTTTGCTTTGGTCTATGTCAAAAGCAAGATTGCTTCTACCCGGCATTACAAGATCTCCTGAAATAATCAATGTGCCAGGTTCAGTTCCGTTACCGGGTTCCAGACGGCTGCCTTCTGAATTTAGTCCGGTTTCGAGAACAATACCACCATTTAGTTTTGCATTCCCTCCAATAACACCTCTTGCATCAAGTTGTACCTGACTTTCAATTTGTCCGTTTACAAACATTCTGCCTTCTGAAATCCTGGTTATACCTGTGTAATCATGATTGCCAATGAGGGTGATATCTCCCTGCATAGATTTAATGATTTCAGTGTTTCCAGTTATTTTACCCTGACCACTTAGTGTGATATTTTTACCCTTGGGATTCATGAGGTAAAATACTGAAGGAGAAATGTTTTCGTTAATTGAGATATCTTTATTCTGATTTCTGAGATCAAGCATAATACTTTTCCCATTTGCAGCAGTTGCTGTTATTGCATTTTCGCTTGTAAGATAAACATCTGCTTTCTGAACAGGTGCAACAGGAGGTTTTGGCATATCAAATGCCATATAATAATCAACATCTGCTGTCTGATAATATCCTCTGGCAGTGGTCTGACAACGATAAGCCGGGTTTTGAATAAGACTGTAGAGCCTTTTTGCTGTTACATCCCAGGAGCTTAATACTACGAAACCTGTGCCGTTGCTTCTTGAGAAAACCATTTCTTCCCGCCAGTCACCTAAAATGTCGCCCCAGAATGCTGCTCTTGCACCGTATGCTGCTGCAAAATAATATGCACCATGTCCATTATCTTCGTTATAAAGATTTGGAGTCACCCTTTCCATACTTTTACTTGAAGCATTATATTTGTTGAATGCCACATTCGATCCAGAACTGTTAACTCCGTTTAGAGACCAACGCGATAAATCTGAACCCCACCAAACAGCTTCAGATGGGAAATTACCTGTAGCTCCCTGTATAAGAGCTCCTTTGCTGTCGTAAATGGCATAACCGTTCATGGTTGACCAGAATTGCATACCACGCCTGGTGTTGTCAAATGCAGCACAAATACCCCTTCCAACATCACCTACGCCGGACATATACAATCCCCTTATAATTTCACCTGTAGCTGCATCATGATAACCCATTCCCAAAGTGTTTGGATTGTCTTGCTGAATAAAGAAATGTTCAAGACCAGGTCTGTCGGGGTCGATGTCAGCCAGGCAATGACGGTCTCCGTGAACAACTCCTGCTGCCCTATAAAGTAAAGAACCGTCCTGGTCGAGAGCGTATCCACCTTCTATAAACTCATCAAAACCGTCACCGTCAACATCACCTGCGCGAACCTGGTGAAATTCAGCTTGTCCCGAATAAAATCTGTTTGCCCATTTCTGAAAAAGTTTGCCGTTTGAATAGCTCCATGCAGCATGGCTACCTGTAAATGAATTATTAGACTGTCTGTTTTTATATTGATATATAAGTGAAGGCTTTATACCGTCCAGATATGCTATAATAAAATGTCCGTTAATGTCTTTCCAGTCATCGGTTCTTGTTGTTGCCATTTCATTGTAAAATGGTACAACTATTCTGTCTATTTCAACTCCTGTTTCACCATTTACAACAGAAATCCATTGTGGTGCCGAGCCTGCCCTGCTTCTGTAATCAGTAACTGTTCCGTTTGCTGCTGTTACAACTTTTCCGTCAGAAAATGTTGTTCCTTCACTTACAACCATTAGTACTTCTGCTTTTCCGTCACCATCCATATCATATGCAGTGACCATATCGGCATGACCGTTGCAGATTTTTACATTATAGCCCATATCTACTCTCCAAAGGAATTTTCCTTCACTTGAATATGCTTCAATTTTAGGCGAAGGGTAGTCTGCGCCTCCTCCTGAACCATCTTCGCTTACTGCTCCATAATTTTGCCTGTCTAGTACAAAGTCAAACTGACCGTCTCCATCAAGGTCTGCAGGCCAGCAAAATTTCATTGGCATAATGGGATGTCCTGCAGGCAATGCCTGAAAATTAAAGTCTTTTACTATTCGACTTGAAATAGTGTTTCGTGGTAATGTGAAACTGCCTGGTTCTTCTTTTTCTATACCTTTATAGACACTTTTTACAACAAATGTATAAGCTGAGCTTGAAGTGCTGAGATTTGCCACATAGTTGGTACTATTTGTTACAGGAGCTGCATTTAACAAAGTTGGTTCTCCAGCCTGGTTGGTTTTATAATATATGTTATAAGCTATATCTTCAGGGTCTGTTGCAAGATGCCGCCACGATATAAATATCTGACTCGATGATTTAGGCATTGCCACAACGCCACGATCAATATTTTCTGACATTCTTTGAGAATACAGATTATGTAACGAAAAAAGTAAGAGTATTAATAATAGTGTTTTTTTCATGGTAAGATTAGTTTATTCAACTATCACATTCCTGGTTTTAAAATTTTTTATCTGAGTTTTGTCAAATTCTTTGTTCTTTCTGGCCTTTATGCTAAGATTTTCAAATGTGAAGTCTGATAGTTTATATTGATCTGATTTGCCTACATTGAAAAATGTTTCACATTCCATTTTTATATTTCTCATTGTAACATTACTCGAATAAGACAGTGGAATTTCAGTTTCGCCCTTCAGGTCAAAAAATTGCGACCATGGTCTTATGTACAGAAAGTTTGCAGCGTCGCCCGTAATATCTTCAACAAGAATGTATTCATATTTTTGAGGAGTATCAGGTCTCATTTTTAACCAAAGCAATCTCTGAGCTTTGTTGATAGTACACCTTCTGAGTATAATATTGTGATTGTGAATAGATTCGCTTCCACAAGTAAGTACTCCGTGGCAAAAACCATATGTGCAGTCTTCTATTATAATATTGTAGTTGCCTCCATTGTTTGGGTCTTTGTCTGCTTTTGGGCCTTTTCCTCCTTTTAAAGCAACAGCATCATCATTTACAGATAAATAGCAGTTTTTAATAAGTACATTAGTACAAACATCTATATCTACAGCGTCACTACTTGGTGCTTTAACCGGTGCTTCAGGTGAAAATATTGTGAGATTAAGCAATTTTACGTTTTTACATTTATAGAGGTGAGTAGTCCAGAATGGAGAATTTATAAGACTTACTCCTGATAGTTGTACATCTTTACTGTTAGAAATAAATACTAGGCGTGGACGCATTTCATCCAGATTGGTACATTGTGGATTAAATTGCCTGCGCAGCCAAAATGACTTCCAATATCTGAGACCGTTTCCGTTTATGGTACCTTTTCCGGAAATTGTAAATCCGTCAACTTTATCAGCATTAATCAGGGCCGAAAAATATTTAAGATTCTGGCCTTCCATTCTGGTATTGAGTATTGGGAAGTTTGAGATGTCATCACTTCCTTTTATTACTGCTCCTTCATGTAAGTGCAAATGCGTTCCTGGTTTGAAAAATAGTGCTCCAGTTAGATATGTTCCCTTAGGAACCACGACCACTCCACCTGTTTTTGCAGCCATATCAATGACTGTCTGAATTTTGTTAGTCTGAATGATATTGCTATCGTTTAAAACACCGTAATCAGTCAGAACATATTGTACTCCCAGCTTGTTTATATCTGTGAGTTTATTATCACGAAACCACTCAGGGACAGCGGTTCCGTCGGGAAAAAGATCTACTGCATTTATTGTGGCAGAAACTAGAATAAAGAGTATGAAAATTACTTTTCTCATGGCTAATTTGTTTTGGTACGAATTGGAACAAAAATACTGAACCATTAATATTTAAATATGTAATATTATACAAAAACCTATATTTTTAGACTTTTATTTGACGGCTTATTGTATAAAATCGTGTGGTACAATAATACATTTTCTGTACAATTCTCCATGTAATTGTACTCTATTATATGTATTTTGATTTTGGCATTCTCTACTTTTGCTATTGATTTTTAAATGTAACACCATAAAAAATACGAACATGAATTATAAGATTTTTTTGTGCCTCGTTTTTGCCGTAATTTTCATTCAGTGTGATGATACGGAGAAGTACTATGAAAGACCGGATTGGTTGGAAAAACCAATTTATGAGGTATTGGAGCAAGAAGGTCGTTTTACGAAGTATCTGCAATGTGTTGACAAGACTGAATATGCTCTTGTTTTGAAAGGTGCAGGTCTATACACTGTTTTTGCACCAAACGATGAGGCTTTTGCAGCATATCTTAGTAAAAAGTCATATGCATCGGTAAATGATATTCCGGCACAAGAACTTAAAGATTTGGTGGCTTATTCTATTGTTTACAGCAAATGGCCTACCGAACACCTGGGTGATTATTTAGATCAGAGATTGTATGTGACCGGTGCTTTTAAAAGAAAAACCAATTGTTATGCTCTTCCCTACAAGGATGCAGAATACGACAATAACTGGGTTTTTAACCAGACAACGGTAAATGGTATTTCTGCTATTAGTTCAAATTATCAATTCAGGTTGTCTGAAAATAATTATAAATATCTTCCGGTTTTTTCTGATGCTTATTTTAACTCATTCCCTGACCCGCTTACAGAATCAGACTACAATACATTTTTCCCGAATTCTGTTTATACAGGTAAAAATGTTCAGGAAGGAACAATACTTAAATCTGATATTGTAGCTGAAAATGGTATTATTCATGAGGTTTCTGCTGTTAATGAACCTCTGAAAAATATGGATGATATTCTTAAAGAACCCAGTTATTTAGGATTTAAATCTTTGATAGAATTTAAAGATAATAAAGGAGAATATGTATTTAGAAAGTATACAGAGGCTCCTGCAGACTGGATGGATATGTTCAGAAAACTCAAACCTGGTGAAGAAATTGGTACAGTGTATCAAAAATATTACGATGAATTGGCGTTTTCTCCTATTTTGGAAAATATATTTTCTGATGCATCCGGCAAATATGAAACAGAGAAAGCAGGCAATACTTTATTTGTTCCGAAAAATGATGCATTGCAATCTTATATTCAAAATAAGCTTTTAAAATATTACAGCAGCATAGAAAATCTTCCTCAGGAAGCTATATCAACCCTTATTAATACTCATATGGTAAAAGGTTTGGTATGGCCTTCACAATATAAGAGTAGTCTTAACTCTACCGGTGAATATGTTAATGGAGAAGGTACTTATGGCAAGTCTTTTCAGGATGCAGGTATTTTAGATAAAAGATTTGCAAGCAATGGTTTTGTATTTCTTACTGACCATGTTATTAAAAGCAGATTTTTTGAAACCGTATATTCTGAGATTTTTCTTAATCCTGCTCACGCGTGGCTAAATCAGGCTTATGTAAATTTTTATAATACAGGTTTGCGTGAAGATCTTATGAAAAGTATTCTAAATGGATATCCTTCTGAAAGATTTACAATGCTGAACTTCTCTGACAATCTGTTAAAAGAAGATGGATACACTATAAATTCTGCAGCGAGCCCTCCTACTTTTTCTAATTCTGAGGTTTCGGGTGCAAGTACAGACGATCGTTTGAAGAGACTAATTAGGATGCACATTTTCCCGGGTCTTAAAAACAACGAAGTTAATTCTGAAATTACAGGTTTTGCAACAGCTCCGATTGCTAATTATGGTGGATGGGGATTTTTGGTAAATGCTTTTGGAGATATGGTTCGTTATAAGAACAATCAGTTGCAGGCTGCAGGAAATATCGAAGATGGAACATTTGTAAATGTAACCGAACAACAAGATCCATTTAATAATGGTAAGGTGTTTAATGTGGACAAACTTCTTCAATATTCACCTCGTAATACTGCAATTGGCGAGGCTCGCTGGAAAGAATTGACTTTATGGCAATATCTTTTAAGAGCTAAAGAACAACATCCTAATGTAGGTATGTTTGTAGATTATGTAAGAGCATGTTTGAAAAATCCTGATACAGACGATCTTGATGGTATTAAAACAGAAAACTTCTATACTGTATTAATGGTAAATAATTCTGCAATGAATCAGGCAATTACCAGAGGTTATCTGCCTGCTCTCAGTGTAATTGAAGGAGGAGATCTGTTAGCAAGAGCAAAGGCAACACAGTTTTTAAACGCTCATTTTCTACAAGGAACTGTATTGCCCGATGACGGATTCAACTTTATTTATCCGGTAAATCCAATGTCGCCAAATCGCCTTCTGGCTCCGACTATTTTAAAGATTACCGACGAAAAGCTTGGACTTACAAG
>CAZFUO010000116.1:0-7603 GCA_964522065.1 uncultured Bacteroidales bacterium
TCGAATCCGTCAACGCCCACCGAACAAAAACACAAAGTCTGTTAGTCAGTAGATTAACAGACTTTTTTTTTAAATCAATCGGAAAGATAGCTTTGTTTTACAATGACTTGAGGATGGTCTTTTAGCCAAATAATTTCGACAATATTAAACAGACAATGTTTATAGTTCAATTTTTCTCAAAAAGTCACTCAATCCGCAAACTTCCACATCATTTTTAAATGGATAATATGTTGATACAGGAGAAACAATATAAGTTTTATCTGATATCATTTCTAATTTGCTCAAACATAGTGATTGTATTTAAAACACCAAAAAAACTGCTTGTTTTATTCCCAAAAAACACCAAATTTGCTGAACTATTCAATCAAAACACGAAAATGAACTCAATTGAATCAGGCTCAAAGATGTGGAACCCATGGCATGGCTGTAAAAAGCTTAGTGATGGCTGTAAACATTGCTATGTTTACAGAGGAGACTCTAAAAGAGGTATTGACAGTAGCATTATAACAAAAACCAAAAGCTTTGATTTGCCCGTACAGAAAAAGAGAAACGGAGAATATAAAATACCGGGAGGAGCTTTGGTTTACACGTGTTTCACCTCCGATTTTTTTTTGGATGAAACCGATGAATGGAGAAAAGAAGCCTGGGAGATGATAAAAATCAGAAGCGATTTGCGGTTTCTGATTATTACAAAAAGAATTGACAGATTAAGCATTTCTTTACCTGATGACTGGAATGACGGGTATGATAATGTGACAATTTGCTGCACTATAGAAAATCAGGACAGAGCTGATTATAGAATGCCTTTATACATGAAGGCTCCTGTAAAACACAAAATTATAATTTGTGAGCCACTGCTCGGGCCTGTAGATTTAAGGCCCTATAATATAGGCAAATGGGTCGAACAGGTTGTTGCAGGCGGCGAATCAGGCAGTAATGCTCGTGAATGCCATTTTGACTGGATAATGCAATTGCGTAATTTATGTGAAAATGAAAAAGTCCCGTTTTGGTTTAAGCAAACGGGAGCCAGGTTTGTTAAAGATGAAAAACTCTACAATATAAGCAGATACTTGCAGCATGCGCAGGCCAGAAAGGCCGGTATAAATATCAATTGATACTACCCGGCTTCCAGCTTTCTCTTAGTTTATTAAATTGTTCTGCCTGTAATTGATTATTTTTAAACCACAATGCTGTCTCTTCAGGATAGACTGACCTCGAAATATAATGTGAGAAAGCCTTACAAACATTGTTAGATTTCAACTCACAAAATCTTGTAACATAAAAATCCCACCAAAAGCCTTTTTTACTTTCACGAATGTTTGTAAAAAGATTGAACAAGTTTTCGTTGACCATTTCAATAAATTCAACATCATTCTTTTCCTTGTTCTCATTATAATATCTTGAAGCCGCTAAAAGACAGACCAGTATTTCAGCAGAACCAAACTCCGCGTCTGAAATTGATGCAGGCATTTTTATCATTATCTTACTTTCAGACTCCCTAATAACTCCCTCATTTATTTTTGAAACAAGGTTTTTAATACCTGTAGATAATTTCGAAGTATCATTCTCAAGAAAAAGATAGTAATACAATGCCATTACCGACCTGGCCCTGTTACCCTGATTGTATGCTATATTTGAAAGAAGCAAATGAGACTCAGGCATTTCAGAATTTAGCTGTATAGACCTGATAACAGTGGTTTCGGCAGTTTTAAATTGCTTTCTGCTGTTTTGAACCTCCGCAAGTTGATACAAAGCCTTGTAATCAGCACTTTGTCCCTTTATTGTTGTTTGGAAAGTGAACAAAAGTAAAAAACTAAAAAGAAAAACCTTAAGCCTCATAACGTATTATTTACCAGAATTTTATTTTTCTAATTGCATAAAACCACATTCTCAGCAAGACAAAACCATGTTTAAACCTGGAAATATTTGTATCTCCGTAAACACGTTCCTGATATCTTACCGGAAGATCGATAATTTTAAGATTTAACTTATAAGCACCAAAAAGCAAATCGAAGTCTCCGAAAGGATCGAAATCTCCAAAAAACTCTCTGTTCGAAACCAGTTTCTCGTAGTCTTTTCTGTACATCACTTTAGTACCACAAAGTGTATCTTTTACAGGTTGATCAAGCAACCACGAAAAAGCCATACTAAAAAATTTATTACCAAGCATATTGAGAAACCGCATAGCATTTTTTTCCATAGGATAAACCAACCTTGAGCCGTTAATAAAGTCTCCCTTTCCGGTTACAAGCGCATCGTAAAATTTAGGAAGATCTTCAGGAGGCATTGTAAGGTCTGCATCAAGAATCATTAATATATCTCCTGTAGCATGGTCATATCCTTTTCTTACAGCATCAGCTTTACCCTTACCTTCCTGTTGGAAAATTTTGATATCGTGGGTATCAGCATATTTAGCCTGGATTTCCTTTATTTTTTCCCAGGTGTCGTCAGTTGAATTACCTTCAACATAAATTATTTCCTGATGAGAAGAAAATTCAGGTAACCTTAATATTGCATTTTCTATATTGCCACTTTCATTTCTCGCAGGTATAACTATAGAAACCGAAGCCTCATCTCTGTTTTGAATACCGGGCATTTGTCTTGCAAAGTAAAACTGATTTAAAGACATTGCATTAAAGCCAGGAAGCTTTGAAATAATATCATTAAACAACCACGAAACTACGGGAATATTTACAGGAATCAGAACATTTCTGTTAAAACGAAAAACTTCAAATCCGGCCAGATATAACAAGTTGAAAGTATCTTTCTTAGAAAGCCAGTTTTGAGTTGGTTGCTTCTTTTTAAAACCTGTTATCTCAGCAAATTTGCTTAGCGGTTCCCAAAAAAGGTTGTAAGAAGTTACAATTAATTTTGTGCCAGGATGACAAACCTTTCTTACCTGCCTGAAGGCATCTTCAACATCAGTAAGGCAACCCACTAAATTTGACATAATTACAACATCAAACTTTTCGTTTAATGAAAGTTCCTGAGCATCCATAACCATAAAATCGGCATCCGGAAATTGTTTTCTGGCATTAGAAATCATTTTATCGCTAAAATCTATCCCTAACTTTCTTGACCCCTTAAGCGAAGTAATAAGTTCACCGGTTCCACATCCTATTTCAAGCACGCTGTCTGTGGAATGAATGAAATAATTACAATATCTGGTTATATAATTCCAGTAATAAGATTTAGATTTACGATAGCGAATCCTGTCATCTGCAACTGACTCGAAATAATGTTTTTGTTGTTCTTTAGTCTTCATTTAATTAATTCATGTTATCAAGATCAAACTCAACCAACTGTGATTTTTCTGAATCTCCTATGGTGTGTACAAGTCTAATAGACCTGGGATATTTTAATTGTATCCATCCAAGAAACCTGTGCATGGTAGTAAGTATCTGCCCGGTATTCTGCTCAGGATTCATCCTTATGCTTGGTAAAATCATATACCTGGACTTGTTATCCTTAAGAAGTTTAACAAGCAAATCAGGATCAATACAACTCAATTGCACACCTCCTGCTTTTTTAGCAAAAACAGTAGTAAAAGGATCTCTGTCAACGCTAATACCCGATTGTGATATAATATTTTCAATCTTTTGTAAACTGTCGTTTTTAAATTTAAAAATTGCAATAAGCGAGTTATCACCTGTCTGAACAATACCTGTAAGATTATTACAAATTGACTCGTATTCTTTTACCCTCATTATTCTCTCAACATCAAAACCGTATGCCTTTTCATCAGTACTTATTTTCGCTTTAAGATCGTCAGGCGTAACTTCCTTTACACTATATATACCATAAAAAGGTCTGCCTGTATAAATAAATGACATTTCAGGCTTACGACTTGCTGTCTTAAACTCTTCAGGCGTATTCTCGGCTGCCCATTGGCTCATTAACATGAAATTCTTCCAGTCAGGTGAATATCCTGCAAAGATATCTCCCGAAAGATTTTTGACAAGCACAGGCAGATTTTTCCCTGCTTTTGCAAATGTGTCGCTTATACCCGCCAAAAACAAAATACTAATCACTACCGGAAATACAAATTGCAAAGATTTGAGTTTTTTTAGCGAATAATAAAAAAACGCCAGTACTGCTATCAATATATAAGGATAAAAAACTGCTATTAATCTCCATTGCCCCCAAAAGCTTTGTAAGACGATAAAGGTAACTGAGCATAATGCTCCAATATAAAAAAGTATAAGTTGAAGTGTTTTATTCTTTCTGAACACTAAAATAAGTGAAGCGAATAAGATAATGTAAGTAAATATTGTTAGGAACGAACTTACATCAGTATCTTCACTTTTCAAGCCTGTTATAAAGTACAGACATCTGGAAATATATGTCTGTGAATTTTCAATAAACCTGGTTACAAAACCTGAAAAGTCTTCCATGCCTGCATGAGCATTGTAAGGATCTTTGTACATTAATTGTTTACCCTGAGCAGAGAGCTGAGCAAGATCTGCACTCCAGAAAACTCTTTTTAAAACTTCAAAAAGCGAGTAAAAAATACCAAAACTAAAAGTAACCGCGATTGCAGACTTCCACTTTTTCCAGATTAGGAAAACAACAATCAATGTAATCAATGCACCATAATGCACATTTCTTGTCAGGGCTCCCAAAAACAAAACAAAACCCAGCAAGAGCATAGATTTATAATCATTTTTTATAGAGAAATCGCCTTTATTTTCTGTATAATGCTTTGAAACAATCACGAAAAGCACAGACTGTAGTAAGAAATATAAAGCTTCACTAAAAGTCTGACTCGAAAAATAAAGTATATATGAATTTATGCAAAGCAATAAAAAAGAAGGAACAAGTAAAGAATATGCAATTTTGTCTTTAAAACCTTTCCAGAAAAAAAACAGTGAAAGCATCATGAACACTAGAGATAAAAGCTTTAGTACAATGATATTCACACCAAATATTGCAATAAAGACAGCAAGCACCATTGGATAAAACGGCCCCTGAAAAGTCGGGAACACACCATTTCTGAGAAGATTATCGGCTCTCATTACATAGCCGGAATCATCTCCCATTTCACTCATATTAATTGAAAAAAGTAAAACTGAAATAATCAGTGCCGCTAGCATCCCCGTTTTGAAAAAAATCCCTGAGTGTTTTTCAAAGTATTTATCCAGTTTGGAAAGCAGATCGTCTTGTTTCTCTGTATTTTTCCTGGTTTTTACTGACATAGCAATTTCTCTTCTAAAATTATAATGTCTGCAAATGTACAAATAAAATATACAAGCTGATTGTTTGGTTTTAGATTATGCAAGAGATTTCTTAACTTGCGGAGCTAAAAAAAATTTAAATGAAAGATTTTATCAGACTCTTATTCAGACTGGTTCCACCATATAAGAAAAGTATAATATTCAGTTTTATAAACAATATACTTGCTACATTCTTCAGCTTGTTCTCTTTTGCGTTAATTATACCCATACTGGAAATATTATTCGGCAAAATGGAAAACACATACACTACATTTATACCTCTTGAAGGTTTAGGTGTAAAAGAGCTGGGAGATGCCCTCAAAAACAATTTCTATTATTACATAACAAATCTTATAGAAACACAAGGCGGCGGATCGACTTTACTACTTATTGGTGCTTTTCTGGTAATAATGACATTTTTCAAAGCTCTTTTCATGTTTCTCGGATCATCAAATATGGTGACAATCAGAGCCGGAGTTGTAAGAGATCTGAGGTATTCAATATTTAATAAGATAACCAACCTGCCCATAGGCTTTTTCTCTGAAGAAAAAAAAGGAGATATAATGGCCAGAATGTCAGGAGATGTTACTGAGGTTGAAATTTCAGTTATGAACTCACTTGATATGATATTCAAGAATTCTTTGATGATAGTTGTTTACTTTCTGGTACTAATGCTGCTAAGCTGGGAATTGACAACTTTTGTATTGATAATGATGCCTTTTGCAATGATTTTAATGGGTGGCATAGGTAAAAAATTAAAAAAACCTTCAAGAGAAGGGCAAGCACAGTGGGGAGAATTACTATCACAAATTGAAGAAACCCTGTCAGGTTTGAGAATAATTCTGGCATTTAATGCCGAAGAAAAAATCAAATCCAGATTTACAAGGCAAAACGACCAACTCAGAAACACAACACGCAAAGTTGGAAGGAGACAACAACTTGCACACCCTGTAAGCGAGTTTCTTGGAACATTGATTATCGCAGTTGTAGTATGGTTTGGAGGTACATTAATCTTAAAAAATGAAAGTTCCATAAATGCTTCTACTTTTATTTTTTACCTTATTATATTCTACAGTATAATAAATCCGGCAAAAGCATTTTCACAGGCATGGTATAGTATTCAGAAAGGTATGGCATCAATGGAAAGAATTGACAAAATACTTTTAGCTGAAAATACAATTAAAGAACCCGCCAAACCAAGTCACATCAATCTTCTTCAAAAAGGTATCAAATACGAAAACATATCCTTTAAATACAATTCAGAGCCTGTTCTTAAAAATATAAATCTGGAAATCAAAAAAGGAATGACTGTTGCATTAGTAGGACAGTCAGGATCTGGGAAATCTACCCTTGTAGACCTTCTTCCAAGATTTTATGATATTAATGAGGGAAAAATCACAATAGATGATATTGATATTCGTGATATACCTATAAGAGAACTTAGAAATTTAATGGGAAATGTAAATCAGGAAGCAATACTCTTTAATGATTCATTTCTAAACAACATTTCTTTCGGTGTTGAAAATGCCAAATTAGAAGAGGTTATAGAAGCAGCAAAAATAGCTAATGCTCACGACTTTATATCAGCAACTGAATTTGGTTATGAAACAAATATCGGAGACAGAGGAAATAAACTCTCAGGTGGACAAAGGCAGAGAATAAGCATTGCAAGGGCTGTTTTAAAAAACCCTCCTATATTAATACTTGACGAAGCAACTTCAGCTTTAGATACAGAGTCTGAAAAGTTAGTTCAGGAGGCTCTTGAAAACCTTATGAAAAATCGTACTACAATTGTAATTGCACACAGGCTATCCACTATAAGAAATGCAGATATTATCTGCGTGCTGCATGAAGGTAAAATTGTGGAAAGAGGCACTCATGAAGAATTGTTAAAAAATAACGGGGCATTTAAAAGGCTTTATGATATGCAATCATTTTAAGGTCTGGTAGAGACTCTGTCAAAAAACGGACTTTTACTTGTGGCACTAATTGGTATTGCAAAAGCAGCTTTGCAGTCAGGCCCAAGCCATCCCATTTCCATAGCAGCGGTTCCGGCAGAAAACATTACACGAGTATCTACTCTGTTGTCAGCTGCAACAGAACATGCCGATCCGACAGCAATGCCCAAATCATTAACAGGAAACACACAAGGCACACCTTCAACCTTATCTTTTTCAGCACAAGTGGAGAAACCGCAGTATCCACAATTCAGGCCCATATTTGAGAAGCGGGTGCCTAAAACTACAACAGCCTGTGACTGACGAATATTTTGTGCGTCACGATAGAAAAAATTTCTGCCATGATTTTCAACGCTTTTTTCCATATAAGAAGCCAGGACCTCTAATTCTTCACCATAAACAAGTATAATTTCAAGATTGTCAATACCCTTT
>CAZFUO010000117.1:0-7562 GCA_964522065.1 uncultured Bacteroidales bacterium
CATTTATAAAAGCCTTAGCTAAATGCCTCCCAATGCCATTTGCGGCACCTGTAATTAATGCTTTTTTATTTTTGAAATTCTGCATAGTATCCGTAAAATTAGAGATTTTTTAGATACTTTACGTATTTATTTACAACTAAGTTTGACCAATTTTTCTATATTTGTGTTCAGGAAGAGTTTTTAAAATACAGAGGAAATAATTACACAGTACTATGGAAGAAGAGATACTGCAGAAATCGATATTTATACTAGTCATTGTTTTTTTACTTGGCATCAATATACCTTACATTTACTCCGAAACTACATCTGTAAATAATCGTGAAAGTGCGGTTTCACTGATAATAGATTCTACAAAATATATGCATTGCTGCCCTGTAATGGGTAAAGTTATTAGTCCATTTGGTAAAAGAGCGGGCAGAAAGCATACAGGTGCTGATGTGAAACTTCAAAAAGGAGACACAGTCAGAGCCGCCCTTTCAGGCGTTGTCACCAAAGCATCATCTTATTTCGGATATGGTAATCTTGTAATTATTAAACATCCTGAAAAATACGAAACCTATTATTCTCATTTAAGTAAATGCCTGGTAGAGCCCGGAGATAGCGTTTATGCAGGGCACCCTGTCGGCTTAGGAGGCAGAACCGGACGTGCAACGACCAATCATCTACATTTTGAAGTAAGAAAAAACGGTACCCCTCAAAACCCTGAGAAGTACTTCAATTTTAGTTGTAGCGAAATCAAAAAACCGATAATAGCATCTCCGGCCGAGTTATTTTTCAGAACCGATATTTTCAGTAAAAAAGAGGAAAAGACTAAACAAAGCCAAAACAGTGACGCCGAAACAGCTAAAGAATCATTTGACGAAAACATCACAGAAATAACTGTTGTTAAAGGTGACACACTATATGCACTGGCAAGACAGCATGGCACCTCTATTCAACAGCTTAAAGAGCTGAACAATCTTAAATCTTCCAGCCTCAAAATTGGAATGAAGCTGAAAGTAAGATAATCAATATATCATTATTTAAAGTATTTCTATCATTTTTACAATACTGGTTAATCTGTATTGCCTATTTTTGCATTCGCAATTAAAATAATACCAGATGAAAAAATTGATTTTATTACTACTTCTTGTTTTTAACCTGAGTTATTCATTTTCTAAAGAAACCACAGTAAGCAGTCCTGATGGAAAACTCAAAGTAAAGATTTTCGATGAAGGTCAGTCTGCCAGTTATGAAGTGATTTACAACGGAAAAGTTTTTCTTAACAAATCGCCTTTGGGGTTAAAACTAAACGACACAGACTTATCACAGGGTCTTGAAATGTCAGATAATGTTATTCAAAAAACAATAAGCGATACTTATCAACTTCCCAATATTAAAAAAGGTCTCGTAAATTATAAAGCAAATGAGGTTACTGTAACTTTTTCAAAGGGAAGAGACAGTCTTGGTGTTGTTTTCAGGGTTAGTAATAATGATATTGCCTTTAAATATCTGGTAAAAAAGAGAAGAGGAAGTGAACGTTCAGTTGTTGTGGAATCTGAAAAAACCGGATTTACTTTTCCGTCTGTAACTACAACCTTTATCTGCCCTCAAAGCAAGCCTATGACTGGTTTTGCCCGTACTGCCCCCAGTTATGAGACATCCTACATAGCTGATGATAAAATGGGTAAAAACGGTATGGGAGAAGGTTATTCATTTCCTTGTCTGTTTAAAGTAGGCGATCGCGGATGGATACTTATTTCTGAAACCGGTGTTGACAGCAAATATTGTGCATCAAGACTTTTAAATGCTGCAGACAGCCTATATACTATTGGATATCCACAAAAAGGCGAAATGAACGGATTAGGTTCTGTATATCCGGGTATTACAGTACCCGGAGAAACTCCATGGAGAACCATTACACTTGGTGAGACATTAAAACCTATAGTCGAAACCACTGTTCATTTTGATGTTGTCAAACCAAAATATGCTGCATCTCAGAAATATGAATTTACAAAGGGAAGCTGGAGTTGGATTATTGGTATGGATGGTGCTACCAATTTTAATGAGCAAAAAAGATATATAGATTTTAGTGCTTCTATGGGATATAATACAATACTTGTTGATGCACTTTGGGATACTCAGATAGGTTATGACAGAATTGCGGAACTCGCAAAATACGGTGCTTCAAAAAATGTATATCTGTATCTCTGGTACAATTCTAACGGATATTGGAATGATGCTCCTCAGGGACCAAAAGGTATTATGGACAATCCTATAAACAGGCGCAAAGAAATGGCATGGATGAAAAGTATTGGTGTTAAAGGTATCAAGGTTGATTTTTTTGGCGGAGATAAACAGGAAATGATGAAGCTTTACGAGGATATACTTTTTGATGCAAACGATTTTGGTATAATGGTTATTTTTCATGGTTGCACTCTGCCAAGAGGATGGGAAAGAATGTATCCTAACTTTGCTTCTGCCGAAGCTGTTTTAGCCAGCGAAAATCTGCACTTTAGCCAGGGCAGCTGTAACAACGAAGCATTCAATGCTTGTTTACATCCTTTTATCAGAAACACTGTAGGAAGTATGGATTTTGGTGGTAGTGCACTGAATAAGTTTTATAACATTAATAACAACAGAGGTTCTAAACGTGTAACTTCCGACATATTTGCTCTTTCAACTGCCGTTCTTTTTCAAAGTGGTGTTCAACACTTTGCACTTGCACCAAACAATTTGAACGATGCTCCGCAATGGGCTATCGATTTTATGAAGAAAGTTCCGACTACATGGGATGACATCCTTTTCATTGACGGTTACCCCGGTAAATATGTTATACTTGCCAGAAAATCAGGCAACAAATGGTATATTTCAGGTATAAACGCTCAAAAAGAAAGTCTTAAAACCCGTATTAAACTTCCAATGATAAAGGCTGGTGATGTTTACACCATTTATAGCGACGACGCACAATTAAATGGATCTGTAAAAGAAATGAAAATGTCTAAAAAACAGGAGGTTGAAATTACCATACCTTCAAATGGAGGCTCATTGATTGTTTACTAATTAAATATGATACATATGAAAGCACTTTCAATTTCTATTGCTTTTGCATTTGCTGCAGCCTCATTATCAGGACAAAATGCTTCAAAAAAATGGATTGATGTAAATTATGCTGACGACGGTAAGGTTTGTCATAATATGGATATTCATATTCCTGATTCGACAGGTAAAGCCGCCAAACCTATTATATTGATATATGGTAGTGCGTGGTTCAGCAACAACGCAAAACAGATGGCTTTTATGTCAATGGGTAAACCTTTATTGGAAAGCGGTTTTGCCGTTGTAAGTATAAATCACAGATCGAGTTCGGATGCATTGTATCCTGCTCAGATAAATGATGTAAAAGCTGCAGTAAGGTATATCAGAGCAAATGCAAAAAAATTTAATCTGGATGCATCCTTTATTGGCATAACAGGATTTTCTTCAGGTGGTCACCTTTCTTCTCTTGCCGGAACCACGAACAATGTAAAGTCTTACACATCAGGAAGTAAAACCGTTGACATAGAGGGAAATGTTGGCAATTATACAAAAGAAAGCAGTCGTGTTGATGCTGTTGTAGATTGGTTTGGACCGATTAATTTGATGAATATGGATAATTGCACAAAGCCTAAAATGGGAAATTCCCCTGAAGCAGCATTGATTGGAGGCCAACCTTCAGATAATCCTGATATGGCAGCACTGGCCGGACCAACAATTTTTGTAGATGCAAAAGACCCACGTTTTTTAGTTATACATGGTGATGCAGACAATGTAGTTCCATCTTGCCAAAGCGAAAACTTTGCAAAAGAGCTGTCAAAGTTTGGATTACTTGAGGAATACGTCGTTGTTCCGGGTGGACAACACGGGCCTGTCACATTTAACGAAAATACATTTAGGAAAATGACTGATTTTTTCAAAAAGGAATTGAAGTAAAATTCAACCTCCAATTGTAACTTCTATACCGTAAGTTTCAAAAATTCCGACTGCCGTGGATATTTCTTCGGCAGTCGGTTCTTTTAAACGATTTTCCTCATATGCCTTTCCAAGTTTTTTATACTTGTGAACGGCAATATTATGGTATGGCAATATATTTACTGATTTTTTATCTCCTGCCAGCCCGGATATAAATGAAGCCGATTTCTCAATATTATCTTTTCCGGTATTTACGCCACCTATAAAGGGTATTCTGATGTTAATTTCTGCACCTGTTTCTGCAAGAGTTTTGAGATTACTAAGTATTAATTCATTGCCTACACCTGTGTATTTCTTATGAATCTCACTATCCATATGTTTGAGATCGTAGAGAAAAAGTTCAGTTCGTTTGGCAACTTCAATAAGTTTTGAGGTGTCTGTCAAACCTGTAGTATCTACTGCTCTGTGAAACCCTCTTGCCCCACATTCATCAAGAATCTTTAATAAAAAAGGGTAATGTTGCATTGGTTCGCCTCCTGAAAAAGTAACCCCACCACCTGACTGATCTATTATAAGTCTTTCCTTTTCTATTTCGTTAATTATACCTGATATGGTTTCGTTATAACCTGTCATTTCTATAGCCTTTGTCGGACATGCTTCTGCACACTTTCCGCACAATTTGCACAGATTATAGTCTGTAACTATACCTTCACGGGTTAATGTTAGTGCATTGTTGGGGCATACCTCGATACAGGCCATAGCTCCTATACAACGCGAAACATTATACATCTTTTCGACATGCATTGAAAAACTTTCAGGATTATGGCACCAGGCACATCGCAATGGACATCCTTTAAAAAATACAGTTACTCTTATACCCGGACCATCATTTATGGAATACCTTTTAATATCAAAAATTATTGCAGAAGAGTTTTCCATAATTAAAATGCCTCATTTTCTGTACGCTCTATAATTTCCTGCTGCAAATCATTATTCATGTCATTAAAGTAATCACTATAACCGGCCATTCTTACAAGCAGATCTTTGTAATCTTCAGGATGTTCCTGTGCTGCATAAAGAGTAGCTGTATCAACTATATTAAACTGAACATGGTGGCCGCCTGATGTAAAATAAGTTCTGATAAGGCTGCCCAGCTTAATCAAATCTTGATCTCTTTTCAATAATGATGGTAAAAATCTTAGGTTCAGGAGTGTTCCTCCTGATTTTACCTGATCAAGTTTTGAAAGAGATTTTATAACTGCTGTCGGTCCATTAGTATCGCATCCGTGAGATGGTGATGTTCCGTCAGAAATAGATTTGCCCGCGGTTCTGCCGTTTGGAGTTGCACCCAGTACTTTTCCAAAATATATATGGCAAGTTGTTGAAAGCATATTTAAATGAAACTTTCCACCTTTAATATTTGGTTTACCGTCTATTGCATTTAGCAAATCATTGTAAACTTGTACCGCAATATCGTCTGCGAAATTATCGTCGTTTCCAAAAAAAGGAGTCCTGTTAATAATTGTTTGTCTCAAAACTTCTTCTCCGACAAAGTCTTTGGATAGCGCGTTTAAGATTTTATCCATTTTAAAGGTTCCATCTTCAAAAACATGCTTTTTAAGAGCTGAAAGGCTGTCTGTGACGGTACCAAGTCCTGTGCATTGTATATAACATGTATTGTATCTGGGTCCACCATCATAATAATCGCGTCCTTTTTTTATACAATCCTGTATTAGAACAGACAAGAATGGTGCAGGTGCATACTTTGCAAACATCCTGTCTATGTAGTTGCTTATTCTTATTTTTAAGTCAACTATATAATTAAGTTGTTTTACAAAGGCATCGTACAACTGTTCGTATGAAGTAAAAGTAGTAACATCACCTGTCTGAATACCTGCAATCTTTCCGGTTAGCGGATCTGTACCATTATTTAAAGTTATTTCCAGAATCTTTGGCACATTTAAGTAACCAGTCAGCAAATAAGCCTCTTTACCGAAAGCCCCTACTTCTATACAACCACTGCACCCACCTTCTCTGGCATCCTGTAAAGATTTTCCCTGATTCATAAGCTCTTGTATATAAACATCAGGATTAAAAACAGAAGGATAACCATGACCCTGACGTATAACTTCACAAGCTCTCTTTAAAAATTTCTCAGGGGTTTTTGAACTTATATGTACAGAGTTTCCCGGTTGAAGTATATGTAATTCCTCAACAATTTCCAATAATATATACGAAACCTCGCTTACTCCGTTACTGCCATCAGAGCGAAGTCCTCCGATATTTATATTTGTAAAATCATTATAAGTACCACTTTCACGTGCTGTTATACCAACTTTCGGAGGAGCTGTATGATTATTTACTTTTATCCAGAAACAACTTAAAAGTTCTTTTGCTTCATCACGCGTAAGGCTGCCTTCAGCAATTCCCGTATTGAAGAAAGGTTCAAGATGCTGATCAAAATGGCCTGGATTCATTGCATCCCAACCATTTAGTTCAGTAATTGTACCAAGATGACAAAACCAGTACATTTGAACAGCTTCCCAAAAGTTACGCGGCGCATTGGCTGGAACCCAACGACAAACCTCAGCAATTTTCTTTAATTCATTTATTCTCTTTATAGATTTTTCGTCATTTTTTCCGGCTAACTCTTCCGCCATTTTATCAGCTAGTTCAGCATGCCTTTCTGCAAATACAATAACAGCATCGCATGAAATATCCATTGCTTTAAGCTCTTCAAATTTATCAGTTGCATCCTTATCATTGAGATAATCAAGAGATTGCAAATGTTCTGCAATTTCAGCCTTATATTGCAGCATCCCTTTTTTATAAATTTCACCATCCAGTGTCGTATGCCCTGGTGCTCTTTGCTCCATGAACTCAGTGAAAACTCCTGCTTCGTAGGCTGCTTTCCACTCAACCGGAACATGATTAAAGATACGCTCCCTTTGAGTCCTTCCTTTCCAGTAAGGTATGACTTCCTTTTCATAAATATCTATATCTTCCTGGCTTATAGTATATTTCTGCATCTCCCTACTATTTAGCACATGAAGATCTTCTACAGAATGACATGTCAGTTCAGGAAACGTCGGAACCGCTTTTGGCAGAGGGCCTCTCTCTCCAACAATCAGTTCATCATCTCCAAGATATATTGTTTTGTGCTTACAGAGTTCTAAAAAGTTCAGAGCTCTCAATACAGGAATTGAATATTTTCCGTAGTTTTCTTTGTAAAATGCGGTTTGGATAAGAGCTCTTTCAATTGAAATTGAAGGTTGAGCATCGACTGATTGTTTACGAAGTTTTTGAATACGCTCATTCATACCCGGAAGTGCATCTACGCTGGAAGCCGGACGTAATGGTGCATCTGAATGCATCTTAATTTTCTCAAACATGATATAATGATTTTCTTATACGACAATAATAAAAACTAATTCTCCGAAATTGAATAAATTACGGAAACTATAGTATCAGACAACTAAACAGGCGTCTGTATGTTTTTATCAATGTAGATATGTTTGTCGCAATAATCATTTTAATGTCAGTACATTTTCGTGACAAATATACTTTTTTTAATTCAGATAATTTGCTGCAAAATATCTGAATTAAAAAAAGTATATTTGTCGCAATAATCA
>CAZFUO010000118.1:0-7487 GCA_964522065.1 uncultured Bacteroidales bacterium
GGAACCAAATGAAGCTTTTGTACTATACGGACTTTGTGTAATTCCAGTGGAATTTCTTCGCCTGAATAAAACTTAACAAGCGGTTTTGATGATTTAGAGGCCATTTTTAAAGTAAATTTATTTTGTTAGACTGGCGACAAAAGTAAAAAATATATATAAGACAAAGTGATATTTTAAAACTTTTTTTTACTTTTTTGCGCAAAAATGTAATCAAGTAGCCTGATATTTCGAACTGATTAATCCTGAGGCAGTAAAATTGTAAACTTTGAACCAAAATCAACTTTGCTTTCAACTTTAATGTCACCCTTATGCAAATCGACAAACTCTTTGCAAAGCATAAGACCAATTCCCGAACTTTTTTCTCCATTTAGTCCCGTTCGACACTTTCTGTCATTTATTGTAAATAAGTCGCCAATAATACTTTCAGGAATACCAATTCCGGTATCTTCTATACTAATTTCAAGTTGATTATCATCTTTCACGACCGCTTTAACATAAATAGATCCATTATCGCGGGTAAATTTTACAGCATTGGCAAAAATATTTCTGACAACAGTCTCAATCATCCTTTTATCAAAATGAGCAAGAATATTATCATCGACATTTACTACAACTTTATGAGACTTCTTATTTACCTTATCCTCATACGAACTAAGTGCATCAATAATAAACTCCTTAACAATAACTCTGCTTTTCTCCATTTTCAGAATACCCCTTTGCAATCTTGACCATTCAAGTAGATTCTCAAGTAGTTCAAATGAAGATTTAGCAAGTTCATTAAGCAGTTTTGAGTACTTTCTCATATCGTCAATACTCATATCTCCATTTTTATCGGTCATTAGATCTGTAAAACCAATAAAAGAGTTAAAAGGACTTCTAAGGTCGTGGGCAATAATAGAAAAAAGCTTGTCTTTAGTGTAATTAAGACTTTCCATTTTAGTGAGGGTCTCACTTAGTTCAATGTCAAGTCTGTTTTTTTCTGAAACATCAGTTAGCATATTTGATATAACAGCGAGTAGCTTTTTAATTTCACTGTCAGCTTCGATTCTGTTAAAGAGAGAAACAATACCAATTAAACCTCTAACATTATTATCTTTCAGCATAGGAATTAGCAACACATTGCCTTTTTCACTCACAAGCTTTTCATAATCAGCCCTGTTTATATTTTCAAGTTTGTCTATATCATCAGGCAAGACAACTATTTCCCGATTTGAACTAAAATAAGCAAGCAATCTGTCAAGATGAGTTTTAATATCAGGAAAATGATGAGAAATACTATTTTCCCTTTTTTCATACCACTCAAGCAATTCCATGTCTTTGTGGTCATAATTATTCATATAAACAAAAAGCCTGTCAGCACCAAGATATCTTCCAAACTTCCTCATAAACTGGTTTATGTTTTTATCATAAACTGAAGGTGATGAGTTTAAAAAATCAGCTGAAATATCAAGAATAAGCTTCTGAAAACCAGTTTTTCTTAATAAATTTTCTTCGGTTTTTTTTCTGTCTGAAATATCAATCATTGTACCAACAATTGCACTTTCATTTCCTAGCACAATTTTTTCGGTTACATTTTCAACCCACTTTTCGTTGCCATCTTTAGAAATTATCTTTATTTCATAGCTGTTTGTAGGAGTTTCATCCAGAAGAAGATTAGAACGATCCTGACTAAAGAAATCTCTATAACCGCTATGAGCAAATAAAATTTTATTCATTTTTAAAAGCTCATCTTCCGAATAACCGGTAATCTCTGTAAATGTCTTATTAAACTTAATAAAACGTCCTTTCTGATAAATATAAATACCGGCTTTTGATTGCTCTGACAATACTCTGAAACGGTTCTCACCTTCTTCAAGAAGTTTTGTGGTTATGAAGCGGTTTCTTTCATTAAAGAAAAGAAACACTGTAGCGGTGAGATTCACGAAAAAATAAACAATGTAAAAAGGGATGGGATGAAAAGGTTTGTAAAAGCCAAAAAAAGAACTTAAAAAAATCAATATCAACAAAGCAAAATAACCTAAAGAATAATAAAGTCCGGTCTTATGACCTTTCAGAAAAAATATTAAAAACGGGAATAAAAAAGACCATAACAAACCCGAACCTTCATTGCCACCGCTAAAAAACAAAAATAAAATATCAACACTACCCAGAACAATAAAGATAAATGCCCACAGATTATAGCTTTTAGTTTTAAAATACAATGCAGTATTGGCTAGACTTAACATGAAATAAGCCATAACAACAGCAAGCATAAGATAGCTGCTGATAATAAGGTTAAAAATAACAAGTCCTAAAACAATAACAGATTGAGCAATCAGCATTAATAAAACAATCTGATCATTGCTTAATGGTTTTCTATCTCTTCTGAATTTCATTTTTTCTGTGTTAATTTTTCACTTTCAAGTTCAAGAGCTCTGATTTCATCTTCAGCTTTTTTCTCAAACTCAGCTGCCTTTTTGCGGGCTTCAGCAACTAATTTGTCTGCTGTTGCCCTGGCTGCTGCTTTTAAAATTGGATTACCGGCCTTCTCTATCAATTTATTACCTTCAGCTTCTGCTTGCTTTATCAATTTTTCTCCGGCAAGTTTTGCATTAAGTCTTATTTCTTCAGCTTTTTTAACCACATCCTCGCGAGTTTTGTTTATTTGCTCAGTTGTTTTTTTTCCGGTTTCAGACTTAAGAAACTCATCTTTTAAACCCGTCAATGCGGTAGTAGCAAATTCTTTTGCATTAAAGCTGATTTTCGGATCGGTAAATGTACCTGAAATCTTACCTTCAAGCTTAAGTGGAATATTCATTATTTTTTGCTGAGTATTGCTAAACCTGAAATTATAATCAAGAGTTTTATCTATTCCCGAACTTCCATCTAAATTTAAAACACTGCTACCCAGCTTAATATCAAAAGGCGATGTCTTTATTCTGCCATCACTAATTTTAAATGACACTTTTACATCTTTGGCATTAATGTTTTTTAAAGCATCATTCTTAAGACTTGTCGATAACAAATCGAGGACTTTAATACCCGATATACTTACATTTGCAGATTGAAACAAACCATCAGCAGACATAAGCGACAAATTAGGATTTAAAAACTTATCAAGACCTGTTTTAATATTCATTTTAAGATTTAAATCACCCTTTGCTTTCTCAAAAACCGGAGCTAAAGCCTTAACAAAATCAAAAGCAGTAAAAGCCTTATTATAAGCAACTTTACTTAAAGATAATCCCATAGCAATTTCCGGAGAATCAACATTTTTTGTATCATAATAACCATTCAAAGCAATACCTCCTCCCAAAGCCTCAGCAGATAAATCAGAAAAATTCACTCTCGAATCTTTTACCGTCATCTCAGCCTTAACATTTCTCAAATCAAGGTTATCAAACAAGACTTTTCCTGCATTAGCCTTCAGTTTAAAGTCCACATTAGACGGAACCGCGAATGCCAACATTTTTGTAGTATCCTTTACAGCTTTGGAAGTATCCTGAGACATGAAATCATTCAGATTCAGATTATTTGAATACAAATTGAGGTTACCGGTAAGCATTTTATCTTTTAACAACCAAAGCATATAATTACCAACCTCACCTTTAGCATTCAAATCATTTTCTCCGTATTTTACATCAAAACCACCCAAAACAATCTTTTCAGGACGAAGCGATAGTGAAGCACTTTTAACAATAATATCTTTCTCACCTGCAACCTTATACAAAAAACCGTCAACTAAAATATTACCAGAAGCCTTTATCTTATCATACTGGCTTTTTTCAACATAAGACATTTTACCTGACATATCAGCATCTATATCAATAATACCTGATACTGCCACATCTTTTCCCATGCTAACAACATCAGACACACGATTTAAATCAAGTCTGCCTTTAGCGGTTCCGTCCCACTCTATATCACTAAGCGGATTTTTAACGATAACATTCATGCCAAAAGGACTTCCGGCAAAAACCAGATTAAGGCTCTTAATCTCTGCAACAACATTATCAAGACTACCACCTGCACTCACAACACCCGCCTTAAGATCAATATTCTTAACATCACCCTTCAATGCAGGATATTTAAAATAACCATCAGAAACCGATATATCAAACTTAAAAGCAGGATATAAATCACCAACCATATCCCCCTTTACGAAACCGCTAAAAATAAAATCGCCCTTAGTTAGTAACGAACTGAAATCGTTTTTGTAAACAGCAGGAATCAAAGATAAAAGCTGCTTAAGACCAGATTTACCGGTTCCGAAATTTAAATCAAACCTGGTTACAGAAGTATCCGGAAAAGCAAAATAACCATCTAAAGAAATATCTATCTCATTCAGTTTTATATTGTTGGTCTGCAAAGTGTATTTATCATTTTTAAAATCAGCATCCAGAGCCATATCTGCATTAATAGCAGCACCGCTCAACAGGGTAAATGCCCCATAAAGTACATTCAAATCATTTCCTGATGAGTTAGTTTTAATTACAGTTCTATCTGAGCCAAGATCTCCCTCAAAAAAGCCATTCCAGTCTTTCAGAGATACAAAAAGACCCATTTTTTTGTCATCATAAACTATATCAGCATCCTCAATATTTATTTCACTTAACAAGAGTCTTACTGAAGTTGTATCTTCAACATAATTAACACTGGTATCCTGCTTCATTATATTCCAGTTTGCACTACCATCTTCAAGTACCTTTGCATAAACAGAGGTATTTTTTAGCAAAATCTTCTTAACAGTAACACCCTGAGAATTCAAAATACTTTTCAGATTGACAGTTACTCTTATAATTTCAGCTTTTATAAGAGTATCATTTGCAAATGAATCTTTGCCTGCAATAATCAAATCGGGAATCTTTACACTTACATCAGGAAAATCCCTGAAAAAACTAATTCTAACCTTACCAAATGAAACTTTAGCATCCAGAAGTTCATTTGCCTTATACTCTGCAATTTTCGAAAACCGACCATTCAGAGCAAGAGGCAGTAGAGCCATAAACAACAATAAACAGGCAATAAAAAAAGCAAAAAAGCGGGTTAATTTTTTCATCTTTTCAACCAGTCTTCAGGTAAATGTACTATACAAATATTCATTGACTTATTATCTTCAGACAACATAGCAGACTGTATCTGAATTCTTGTACCGTCATGACTAAAAGTAGGATGAGGATGATCTGAAGCCGTAGCTTTGTGCCCGGTAGATAATAGTCTCATTTCTTTAGTCTTACGATTTATAACATAAATACTTCTCGAAAAATCATCACCGGCAAGCCACTTTCCGTCAGCCGATCCGTTAACATGCCAGAAACCGCTGCCACTTAAAGTCTGACCTTCTATTAACATTTCTCTTGTTCTGATATTTACAACTCCAAGCCCCGTTGGAAATTCTCTTGTACCACAATCTCCCCAACCAGCTTCCTGACCCGGATTTGTAGGATCAGGTTTATTAGCAGTTGATTTATCAGAAACATTTATTTTTCTGTGACCCATTATTGCAATAGCAACCTCATCTTTTGAGAAAACCGCTTCATGAGTCACCCATTCACGATCGCTTTCCCTATACAAAGGTCTTAAACCTGTACCGTCCGAATTTACAATCCATGTACGCTGAGGCGATTTACCACCGGTTTCCCAGCAAAAAACAATTTCACCTGCCACCCATGGATTTGTTTGAATATGTCCAACCTGAAAAGGAACACTTACAACATGTTTAAATTTACCTGTTTTCAAATTCATTGCAGCTATACCTGCAGGACCTGCACCCATATTACGTGGCCCGAAATTCGAATAAGGCTTTACAGAATCAGGAAGATATTTTGCGGCTTCACTTTTACCGACTCTGAAGTAAACCCATTCTTCATCACCATCCAAAGCCATATCTCCACCCGCACCCATTTCGACTGGAGTGGTTCCGCAAACTTTTTGATAATAAGCCGGTTCTTTCATTTTGCCCGATTTACTGTCTGCAAAAACTTTCTCAAGATCAACCTCAACTATATCTACACTGCGATTACCCCAACCTCTGCTACCTGCTTCGCCTTTATTTCTCATAAAATAAAGCTTCATCGACTTTCTGGCAACGTTAAGCATTCCGGTATAACCACCTTCTGTAACCTGAACAATATCACCACTTTCCTCATTTACAGCCAAAGCTTCACCCGGCACCCTCGACGATCTGAATATTAACCACTTTCCATCTGAAGTCCACTGATTGTGAGTCTGATAAATCTTGCTGTCACCTCTACCCTGTTCAGACGTAAGAAAAACAAGTTTAGCATTAGTAACCTTGTCGTAAACAACCTTTTTCTCAGAAGGAAACCTTCTGCCAATCTGTGCACTAACCGATACAGAAAAAATAAAACAAACCAGTAAAAGCGATATTATATAACGTGATTTCATTGGTACAATAAGTAATTATTAGTAATTATCAATATAGCTCAAATGTAATAAATTTCGTTTTGAAAATAATTTATTTTCTTTGCAATCAGAAATTTATTTAAAATGAAGATATTCAAAGCCTTTAAAACCTTATTTTTAATACTGGCAATTTTTGTCCCACAACTTATTCACAGCCAATCTAACAAACTTATTATCACCGAATTCATGGCCCTTAACAATAATGGCCTTAAAGATGAAGATAACGAATACTCAGACTGGATTGAGATCTATAATCCCGGCGAAACCGCAGTAAATCTGAGTGGCTGGCACTTAACAGACGACAAAGAATTGCTGCAAAAATGGACTTTTCCTGAAATAATTTTAGGTTCAGACAGTTATCTTATTGTATTCGCTTCAGATAAAAATAAAATTCAATCAAACGGAATACCACATACTAATTTCAAACTTTCCGGCAGTGGCGAATATCTTGCCCTGGTTGAAAACGACAATCAAACAATATCCTATCATTTCAACCCGAATTACCCCGGCCAGCAATCAAATATTTCTTATGGTATTTATCAAAACCATCTGACTTTTTTTCAAACTCCTACACCGGGCTATGGAAATACAATGAATAATCAGGTAATAAATCCTGTATTTAGCAAACAAAGAGGTTTTTATTCACAGCCATTTCAGGTTAGTTTGTCTGCTGCCGGTAACAATACAAAAATTTATTATACTACAGATGGCACCAGACCAGATGCCGTAAAAGGAAAACTATACTCATCACCAATATTTATTGATAAAACCACCCCTTTAAGTGCAATAGCCATTGGTGAAAACAATCAGGAAAGTAAAATAATTTCACATACATACCTCTTCACTAACGATATAATCAACCAACCGGCCAAACCTGCAGGTTATCCTGAGTTTTGGGGACCACTATATTCAGGTATCGGTAAATATCCTGCGGGCAGTAATGCTCCTGCCGACTATGAAATGGATAAAAAAATAACCACACATCCTGCCTACAAAGATTTAATGGAAACCTCATTAAAGTCATTACCAAGTATTTGCCTGGTAACAAATCCGGGTTACATCTTTTCTAATTCAACAAATCC
>CAZFUO010000119.1:0-7409 GCA_964522065.1 uncultured Bacteroidales bacterium
ACCCGCTGCTGTAATGCTCGTACGACTCTGTTACTACTACGCCACTGTCTAAAAGATGGGAAGGCTTAACAGAGGGGCTAAGTCAGAAAACCTGCCAAAACAAATTTAAAATGAATGCTTTCGGGAGATAAGGCAGTAATTGATGAATCCGGATTAAATCATTGGTTTTCATTTCTTACTTACGACTTCCAATTATTAATTATTTAAATTAAATTTCTATGTCAGGAAAAATGATTTTATTTAAAAGGCTGATATTTTCTGCCTTAGTGGTTTTTGTGCTTACTTCATGTGAAAACGAGGAAAGTGAAAAAGATTATTTAGTAACTTTTGAAGATGTTCAATTGGATGAATCAGGTTATTATAATGGAAGTGATCTGAAAGGAGTTTCTTCTACTTATGAACTTTATGGACAAGAAGTTACTGAATATCTAGGAGGTTTTATTTCAGGAAATGTGAATTTTGTAAATATTTTTAATTCTACATGGCATTCATGGTCAGGCATAGCCTGTTCAAATCATATCAATATGGATAGTATAGGATTTGGAAATCAGTATAGTGTATATTCAAAATCAGGAGCAAACGATTCGAAAAAATTTGCCGTTGTAAATTCTGACGCTGCCAGTTTTGTTTTTAACGAAGAGGTAAGTATTCAAAGCTTTATGATAAACAATGCAACATACACATATCATACTGTAAAAAATGGTAATGACGGCAGCGGTTTCGCCAGAAAGTTTGTTGAAAATGATTATTTCGCTGTAAAAGTAACTGGTTATGATTCTACTAATGTCGAAACCGCAAGTCTTGAGGTTTATTTAGCAGATTTTAGAAATGGTCTTTCTTATGTATGTGAAGACTGGACATTGGTAGATCTTAAAGCACTTGGAAATGTTAAGAAAATTTCTTTCTCATTTATTTCTACTGATGCCAATGAATGGGGTATTAAAACTCCGGCATATTGTTGTATCGATAATATAAAATATAAAAAATAAATCAATCTATCTGCCACGTATTTTGATTTAGGGCAAGATTATACTTTTTTAGTATGGTCTTGCCCCATATTTTTTATTTTAATTGAGTAATTTTGAGGTCTAATTACATTTTTATGAGAATAGATATTATTACTGTTTTACCTGAATTAATTGAAGGGCCTTTAAATTGTTCTATTTTAAAAAGAGCACAAGATAAGGGTATCGCTGAAATTAATATACACAATCTTAGAGAGTATTCATCAGACTTAAAACATCGTAGAGTAGATGACTATTCATTCGGATTTTCAGCTGGCATGGTAATTCAGATTGAACCTGTAGACAGAATAATAACAAAATTAAAAAACGAAAGAGAATATGATGAAGTGATTTATACATCGCCCGATGGTGAAGTCTTTAATCAAAAAATGGCAAACAGTTTGTCTTTACTGAATAATGTAATCATCTTATGTGGTCATTATAAGGGAATTGACCATCGTATAAGAGAGCATTTGATAACTAAGGAAATATCAATTGGTGATTATGTACTTACAGGTGGCGAACTTGCTGCAGCAATTATTTCTGATGCAGTTGTGAGAATAATTCCAGGTGTAATTTCAGATGAACAATCTGCTTTGACCGATTCTTTTCAGGATAATTTATTGGCGCCACCTGTATATACCAGACCGGCAGAGTATAAAGGATGGAAGGTTCCTGAAATACTATTATCGGGTCATCAAAGAAAAATTGAAGAATGGGAACATGAGCAGGCATTGCAAAGAACAAAGCTGCTCAGGCCCGATATTCTTAAGTAGTTTTTAGATACCGCACTCAGCAGGTTTTTCATCACCATTTATTGCACCTATAAGGTCTTTTACATTTGAAAAACCATGTCTGTTGCAATAATCAACTATACCAGCAGCAATTTTTGCTGAAATTGCCGGATCAATAAAATTATAAGTTCCAACCTGAATTGCCGAAGCTCCGGCAAGTAAAAATTCTATTGCGTCAGCAGTGTTTGAAATTCCACCAAGTCCGACTACAGGTATTTTTACTGCCTTTGCAGTTTGCCAAACCATTCTCAAAGCAATTGGTTTTACACATGGTCCTGATAGACCACCTGTTATTGTTGATAATTTTGGTTTACGCTTTTCTGCATCAATAGCCATTCCTAAAAGAGTGTTGATTAATGATACAGAATCTGCACCCGAAACCTCTGCTGCTCTGGCAATTTCAGTAATATCTGTAACGTTAGGAGACAGTTTTACCATCAAATGCTTTTTGTAAACTTTTCTGACAGCGTCAACCACACTTTCAGCACCTGATGTTGTTGTACCAAATGCCATTCCACCTTTTTTAACATTGGGGCATGATATATTAAGTTCTATTCCCGGTATTTTATCTAAATCCTGAATTATTTCAGCAGTTTTTACATAGTCTTCAACGGTTGAACCTGATACGTTTACTAGAATGTTTGTATCAAAATGTTTAATTCTGGGATATATTGTATTTGCAAAATACTCGACTCCTTTATTTTGTAGTCCAACTGCATTAAGCATGCCTGAAGCGGTTTCTGCCATTCTTGGATACGGATTTCCTTCTCTATGATGGAGAGTTGTGCCTTTTACAACGATGCCACCTAAATCGGATAAGTCTAGATAGTCGTTAAACTCTTCACCAAAACCAAAAGTACCTGATGCTGTCAATACCGGATTTTTCAATATCAATCCGTTAAGATCTATAATTTGATTTACCATTTTAACATCTTTGTATTAAAAACCGGTCCTTCAGTACAAGTACATACATGACCATTTATCGTATCTTCAACGCAACATAAACATGCTCCAATGCCACATGCCATTAAGTTTTCCAGTGAAACCTCGCATTCGATATTGTTTTTTCTGGCATATTTTTCCACAGCCTGCATCATTGGTTTTGGGCCGCATGTATAAATAAAATCAAATCTTGAATTTTCTAAAATAGAATGATTTGTTACAAAACCTTTCTCTCCGTAACTACCATCTTCTGTAGTGAAAAAAACTTCACCATATTTTTTAAACTCGTCAATTAGAAGTAAATCAGACTTTGTTCGTGCTCCTAAAAGGAAACTAACTTTTTTTCCTTTTTCTGAAATTGACTTTCCTAATATCAACATTGGTGCCATACCAACTCCACCACCAACTAATAACACTTTACTGGCATTGTCAGGTATAGTAAAGCTATTTCCTAAAGGGATAATCATATTGACTTTTTCACCAGTATTATACTCAGAAAGAGTCTTTGTTCCGTTCCCGGCTATTTGAACCAACAACCATATTTCTTTGCTGTTGTTTACCATACAAATAGAAATTGGTCTTCTTAGAAAAGTCACAGGAGATTTGTCCACTTTTACTTGTGCAAACTGTCCAGGCATTACACCTGACAATTCAACCGGACTTTGAAGAACCATAAGAAAATACCTGTCGTTTAAAAAGACTTTTTCACTTAACAGGCAATCTACTATAAAACTTTTGGGTCTTTGCATAAATCTTTAAAAATATCTGCAAAGATAAGCTTTAGGATTAAATTCGCGACTTTTCAGCCGGAATAAACTCCTCATAAGTATTATCAGCATAGAACAAAGCTATTTTCTTCACTTTTACAACAGCTTGTTTTATGACTATATTTGTTTGATTCTCATCTATCTTAACCGCATTTTTCGGGTATTTTGATGCGATTTCCTTCTCATAATTGGATTTATCTTTACCTGTAGCTTGCTCTGTTGAAATCTCGTCAAACAGAGTTGGTGACGAATATTCACCAGGTTGTGAATTTTCATACATTTCACCCAAACCTGTTACTAACCAAGATGCATTAATATGCGGAAATCTATGCAGTATTTTTTGAATAACTTCCAGACCGGGGTTGTTTCTGCCACTTAATATATGAGAAACAGTTGGTCTGTTTAATCCAACTTCGTCTGCAAACCTTGATGGGCTCATGTTTTCTTCCTCCAAAATACGTTGAATTCTTCCTTTCATATTAGTGTGGCTTTGTAAATACAAACAAAAGTAAACACAATTAATTACAATAGCAAATTAAATGCTTTTAATAAATGTGAATTATAAATGTTACAAATGTTGACATGTTAATTAACAAATAAACACTAAACATTATATACATTTGTATAGAACTCATATACATCAAAAATAGATATTAAACTATTAGGTTTAATAAAATTCTATATATATCTGGTTATTTGTTATATATATACAATATAATATAAGAATAAAGGCTGTTTAGGCTGTTTATTATAATATATTATAAAATATACTCAATTTACACTTTATATAAACCACATAAAATACTGGTTATAAGTGTTTTATGCTTCTTATATGGATTTTTACTTATTGCTTCAGCACAGTTTAACAATGTATACTACTAGCTGTTTTACAAAGTTATACAGACTAAAACACAGTATTATAGGCTATACCACGGCTTACAATAGTAAATTAAGCTATGTTAAATAGTATGCGATTAATTTACATTAATAACGTTTTCATATGTAAATAGATGGCTGTATTTATGAACACTTTATCAACAGTTTTCAACACTGTTCACAAACATTTATGAATTATCCACTCAAAAGGTGGATTTGTATGAAGATTAATGAATGGAATTTAACGCGCTGAGAATCGCATATTTTTGCACAACTGTAAAAGTGTACGTAAATATGCAATTCTCATGCATTTTTAATGTAGTATAAAAAACAGTAATTCTCTTAGATTTTCGTTATCTGAAATGCCTCTTGATTCAAATCCTTTACTTCTGGCATCAAAAATTCTAAGTTGTCTGATAATTTTCATTGTTTTGACGCCATTGAAATTTTTAGCAGCAATTTCAAGTTCTTTTGCTCTGTAGTAGTTAACTCCCAATTCGCTTATTACGTTATTGGAATTTTTATCGACCAGATAATGATAATTCATTAGATTTATAAAAAAACCGGCAAAAGTGGCAATAGTTCTGACTAATGGATAATTTCTAGGATTTTTAGAAAAATGCAAAGCAATTTTATTTGATTTAAGAATATCCTTTTTAATTACTGCATTTAAAAGTTCAAAGTCATTATACTCCTTACTTATGCCTATATTTTTTTCTATATGTTCAGATGTAATTTTTGTATCTCCTTTTGGCAAGGTAAGCATAAGCTTATCTATCTCACTGACTATTCTTGAAAGATCATTACCTATAAATTCTGAAATTATTACAGATGATTTATGATCAATTGTTAGTCCTCTTGATTTTACAAGATTTTCTACCCATGAAGGCAAATCATCATCGTATATTTTTTTTGATTCAAATATTACTGCGGTTTTATCGAGCTCAGTATATACTTTTTTTCTTTTATCGAGACATCCGTTCTTATAATTAAAAATCAAAACAGTTGAGAGTAGCGGTTTCTCAAGATATATTCTTAAATCATCAAAATTGTCAAGATCCTGAGCTTCTTTTACTATGACAACTTTCTTTTTTGCAATCATAGGATACTGTCTGGCCAGAAAGATAACTTCTTTCATTGTAGTATCCTTACCGTAAACCATATTCAGATCGAAATCTTTTTCTGATTCATTGATAAGTAATTCGAGTAAGTTGTTAGTTATTAAATCAATATACCATGACTCATCACCCATAAGAAAATAAACAGGTTTTATAAAACCTTGTTTAACGTCATCGATAATTGTTTGAGGAGTTTGACCTGACTTTGCCATATCAGAATCTTAGATGTTTAACAGATCGGCCATTTCTGATAAGGATATCCAATGCTGTAATTCCTATACTTAAATGATTTTCTACATAAAGTTGAGTTACTTTCTCATCACTTTTCTCTGTTTTTATACCCGTAGATATCATAGGTTGATCAGAAACTAATAACAAAGCCCCTGTTGGTATACTGTTTGCAAAACCAACAGAGAATAAAGTTGCGGTTTCCATATCAACAGCCATTACTCTGATTTTTTGAAGGTACTCTTTAAATTTATCATCATATTCCCAAACTCTTCTGTTTGTTGTATATACTGTACCGGTAAAATAATCCTTTTGAAAATCTCTTATTGTTGTCGAAACCGCACGTTGTAAACTAAATGCTGGTAAAGCAGGTACTTCCGGTGGAAAATAATCGTTTGATGTTCCTTCTCCTCTAATGGCTGCTATTGGTAAGACAAAGTCTCCAAGTCCTAATTCGTTTTTTGTAGCTCCGCATTTGCCTAAAAATAAGATGGCATTAGGCTGTATGGCAGTAAGTAAGTCAACAATTGTTGCAGCATTTGCACTACCCATGCCAAAATTAATAATAGTTATACCATTTGCAGATGCTGTAGGCATGTTTGCTTCAGTTCCAAATATTGGAACATCAAAACGTTCTGCAAACATTCTAACATACGTATTAAAATTTGTCAGTAATATATGTTTCCCAAATTTATCTAGCGGGCATTTGGTATATCTTGGTAACCAATTTTCAACTATCTCTTTTTTGGTTTTCATATTTGGGTATTTTAAAATTTCAAATTATTATCTTTGACTATAGATAACAAATGTACAAAATGTTTGACTTAAACCTACCCCAATATAGCTACAAAATAAGGACTGAAAACGGCAAAAATCAGATTTTCGATGTAATCAGACGTAAATTTGTAAGATTAACTCCGGAAGAATGGGTAAGGCAGCATTTCTGTAATTATCTTATAAATTTGAAGGGATACCCTTCAGAAAGACTGGTGAACGAAGCTTTCTTAGATGTAAATGGCCAAAAAAAACGTTGTGATTCAGTTTTTTATGATAAAGAATTAAAACCTATTGTCTTAATTGAATATAAATCACCTGATGTTACAATAAATCAAAAAGTTTTTAATCAGATTATGACTTATAACTGGATATTAAAATCACCATTTATTATGGTCAGTAATGGCCTTAATCACTATTGTTGTAAGCTGGATTTTATTTCAGGAAAAGTTGATTTTCTAAATGAAATTCCAGATTATAAAGACCTCAAATAAAAAACGGATCAATTTAGATGATCCGTTTTTTATTTTTATTTATTCTTCTGTCAGCTCAGAATCAATCATAATTCTACCACAATACTCACAAACAATGATTTTCTTACTCATTTTAATGTCCATTTGTCTTTGAGGTGGAATTTTATTGAAACAACCACTGCAAGCATCACGCTGAACAGTAACTACAGCTAAGCCGTTACGTGCACTTTTGCGAATTCTTTTGAATGCAGCTAGTAAACGTGGTTCAATATGAGTTTCAATTTCTTTTGCTTTTTCTCTAAGATTTTCTTCTTCAGATCTTGTTTCAGATACAATCTCTTCAAGTTCTTGTTGTTTTTGCTCAAGGTCTTTACGACGTTCTACAAGCAAATCCTCAGCAATAGCCATTTCGTCTGTTTTGGTTTTGCTTAAA
>CAZFUO010000120.1:0-7387 GCA_964522065.1 uncultured Bacteroidales bacterium
AGGAGATATGCATGTTGTTAATGCAAAATATCTGATTGGTACAGTTGCACAGAAGTGGATGGTGATTTCCAACTAAAACACTTTAATATAAATCGTGATAAAACAACTCTAATACCTTTTATAAAGGCAGCACAAGAATTCAATCCCAATCTGCGTTTCTGGATTTCACCCTGGTCACCACCGGCATGGATGAAAATAAACAAGTATTATTCTGTTGTAAGCAATAAAGAATATAACAAATTGTCACCCGATCTGGATTATCTTCTTTATCAAGGAAATAATGAAAAAAATGAACAATTATTTCCAAAACAACTTGCTGTTAATGACTATTTTATACAAGACCCGAGGTATTTGCAGGCTTATGCAAATTATTTCAGTAAGTTTATTTCTGCTTATAAAGAACAGGGAATACCTATATCTATGGTTATGTTTCAAAACGAATCATGGAGCTACACTCCTTATCCAGGCTGTGCGTGGACAGCCGAAGGTATTATAAGGTTTAATGTTGAATACCTTGCTCCCACCTTGAGAAAAGAACATCCAAACGTAAATGTATATCTGGGAACCATTAACACAAACCGTTATGATGTTATTGACCAGGTTTTATCTGACCCGAGAATGTCAAAAAGCATACAGGGTGTAGGTTTTCAATGGGAAGGTGGTCAGATACTCCCGCGGATTCGCCAAAAATATCCTGACTATAAATATGTACAAACTGAAAGTGAATGTGGATGGGGATCGTTCGACTGGAAGGCTGCTGAACATACATTCCAGCTAATCAATCATTATCTGGGTAATGGTTGTGAAGAATATACATTCTGGAATGCGATTCTAGCCGATAACGGTGTAAGTGGATGGGGTTGGAAACAAAATGCCTTAATCAGAGTTGATTCAAAAACACGTACAGCTACATATACTCCTGAATACTATGCAGCTATGCATTACAGCCATTTTATAACACCAGGCTCTAAAATACTTGCTGTACGCTTCAATGATAAAACAAACAAAATGCCTGTTATGATAGCACGAAACCCCCAGGGTAAACTTATTGTTATTGCCGGCAATTTCAACAACGAAAGCAAAAATCTTTCACTAAAAATCGGTACAAAATTTATGAATGTAACACTGGAGGGGAATTCGTTGAATAGTTTGGTGAGTGAATAGTTAAAATAGTTTTTAGTGATTAGTTTTTAGTGGTTAGTTTTTAGGCATTTACAGGTCTAAAAAGTTTTAGTATAAACTACAAAAAGTATCCGCTGAAACTTTTTCAACTATTAGTATAAACTTTTTCAACTATAAGTATAAACTTTTTCAACTATAAGTATAAACTTTTTCAGTTGTAAACTGCAGCATTAAAGCCCTGACATTCAGTTAAATTCGAATAACTTTTTGCCACCCATTAAAAACTAATCCACTAATCACTAATCACTAAAAACTAACCCAATACCCCGCCCCCTCTACCGCGTCTTTAAGTTCTTCATTATTTACTTCACGACTGAGTTTTAGAGTTGCGGTTTTTGAGTTCAGGTCAACTGTTGCTTCGACTCCGTCTATTGCGTTTAGTGCTTTTTCAACTGAGGCAGAGCAGTGTTTGCAACTCATACCTTCGATATTAATAATTTTTGTTTCCATAACTTTATTTGGTTTAATTGATACGTTTGATTTATTTGAGATGGTTGATATATCTGAGATGATCTGATTGTTTGAAATAGTTTCTGTTGTAATATTTACTGTTTTGGTGAAGCGTTTAATTCTCAGAGCATTCAGTACAACGGTCACCGAGCTGAGACTCATTGCTGCAGCTGCAAAGACCGGGTTAAGTTTAATACCGAACAGGCCAAATAACAAACCGGCGGCAATGGGTATTCCGAGTACATTGTAGAAAAAAGCCCAGAATAGGTTTTGCTTTATATTTGTCATCACATTTCGGCTTAACTTGATTGCGTTTACTACATCCATAAGGCTGTTTTTCATCAAAACCACATCAGAAGATTCCAGTGCAATATCACTGCCTGCTCCAATTGCAATACCAACATCAGCTTTAACCAGGGCAGGCGCATCGTTAATACCGTCACCAACCATTATTACAGTTTTCAGGCTATTTCCGGCTTGCTCAAATTGTTTTTGAAGTTTTGTTATAACTCTTTCTTTTTCAGAAGGCAGAACCTCGCTGTAAACGGTTTCGATACCTGCTTTTGCAGCAATGGCATTTGCCGAGCTTCTGTTATCACCGGTAAGCATAACAACTTTAAGCCCGAGCTTTTTTAATTCACTAATAGCCTGTGCGCTATCTGGTTTAAGTGTATCGCTGAATGACAAAACTCCGCAAATACCATTATCGTCAGCAAGATAAACCGGTGTTTGGGCCTGAGATGTTATTTGATTTGTAATTTGCAGAAAATCAAAATCATAGTGATTAGTACTCCATATTCCGAAATCTGACATCAGCTTTTTATTTCCAACGACCCATTTTTTTCCATCAACGAAACCGCTTACTCCGTGCCCTGTAAGTGATATAAAATCACCTACTTCAGGTAAGTCTTTTAAATCTAAACCAGCCTTTTTAACAACTGCCTGTGCAAACGGATGTTCAGACCTGGCTTCAAGAGAAGCAGCAATTTTTAAGATTCCAGTTGAAGTAAAAGTATCGGCTGCAAATATTTCCTGAAGTTCGATTTTGCCTGTTGTTACGGTTCCGGTTTTATCGAGAACTACCGTGTTGGCTTTATGTAATATCTCCAATGCTTCTGACGACCTGAAAAGCAATCCGTTTTCAGCACCTTTGCCTGTTCCCACCATAATTGCAACTGGAGTTGCCAATCCAAGAGCACAGGGACATGAAATAACAAGTACAGAAATTCCTATAGTCAAAGCAAAATCAAGCGGATAGCCAAGTAAAAGCCATGAAACAGTGGCAATTAATGAAATAACCAAAACCACGGGTACAAAGATTGCACTTACTTTGTCTGCCAGCCTCGAAACAGGAGCCTTTGAAGATGAAGCTTCCTCTACAAGCTTAATTATCTGCGATATAGTTGTATCGTTGCCAACTTTTGTAGCTTTGTAAAGTAAATATCCGTTTTGATTGACAACAGCAGACATTATTGTATCACCCGCTTGTTTGTAAACAGGAATACTCTCTCCGGTTAGTGCCGATTCGTCAACCGAAGTACTGCCCTCGATGACAACGCCATCAACCGGAGCGGTTTTGCCGGGTTTTAAAATTATAGTGTCACCAATATTGAGCTTATCTGCAGACACTTCTGTTTCGACACCATTAAGCATTATCAAGGCTGTTATTGGAGACAAATCTAAAAGTGCTGAAATTGAGTCTCTTGTTTTTTTCTTCGAACCCGCTTCGAGATATTTGCCCAGGGTAATCAGAGTGAGTATAGTTGCAGCAGATTCGAAATATAAATCGTGAACTAAGTGGCTGCCCTTGAAAACAATGACTGACATATTGTACAGGCTGTAAATAATTGCTGCCGAAGTTCCGATAGCAATTAACGAATCCATATTAGGTTTTGCCTTAAATAATGTGCGAAAACCGCTGATAAAATAAACTCTGTTTATTATTGCAATAGGCAGCGTCAAAGCCAATTGTATTAATGCCAGATAAATGCCGTGGTGAGTATCAGTGAGACTATCGGGCATTGGCAATCCTATCATACTGCCCATAGATACATATAGTAATGGCAAAAGTAAGATTACAGAATATCTCAGTCTGTCTTTGAGAGAATTATCAAATTCAGCTGTTTTGGTTGTGGCATTCCTGATATCGGCCTGATATCCGGCATCCTGCACAGCTTTTAAAATCATGTCTGTAGTTACAGCGGTTTCGTCGTAAGTTACTGACATACTGTTATCGAGAAGCTGAACATTGAGATTTTTAATTCCATTTATTTTTGAGACACTTTTTTCCACGTGCGCCACACAAGAAGCACATGTCATGCCTTTAACATCAAACTTTTTACTTTCCATCGAACAATATTTACAATATTAAAGAACACATAAACCATGCCAAAGTTTAGTTTTCAATAAAAATATGACTTACTTTTGCAGGGTAAATAGGGAAAAAGATTGAAAGCAATACTTAAATTCATAAAAGACTGGACTTTGCCGTTGGCAATGATTACGGGAGTTTTGTTTCACGACTTGTTCGACAAACTGTCAGGCGTGACTCCATATCTTATTTTCTTAATGCTGTTATTGACATTCAGCAAATTGTCTCCAAGAAAAATAAGGTTAAGCAAACTACATGCCTGGCTGGCAATAATACAGGTGGTGGGTAGTATGGCTATTTATCTGGCTCTTGCAAAAATTGATAATACATTGGCTCAGAGCGCATTGATTTGCGTACTGGCTCCAACTGCAACTTCCGCAGCTGTTGTAACCGGCATGCTGGGTGGAAGCGTAGCCAGCCTCACCACATATACATTGATTTGCAATATATTGGTTGCTATCTTCGGACCACTTTATTTTACTCTTTTGGGAAGTCATGCTGAAATGACATTTATGCAGTCGTTTTTAAGTATCTGCTTTAAGGTATTGCCATTGCTTATTTTGCCTTTGATTATTGCCTGGACTATTCAGAAGTTCCTACCGGGAGTGCAAAAAAAAATCACAGGTTTTCACGGACTTTCATTTTATATTTGGGCTATTGCACTGACAATTGTAACCGGAAAAACCGTTAGTTATCTTGTCAATCAGGAAAATCCTGACATCCCCATGCAATTGCTTATTGCATTTACTTCTTTGTTAATATGCATTGCACAATTTATGATAGGCAAAAAAATTGGCAGCAAATACAAAAAAACCATTGCCGGTGGTCAGGCTCTGGGGCAAAAAAATACGGTTTTGGCTATTTGGATGGCACAATCTTTTCTGACACCGGTTTCGTCGTTAGGGCCAGCCGCTTACGTACTCTGGCAAAATTCATTCAACTCCTGGCAACTGTGGCGCCGCAGAAAAAAACAGCAATAAGGCTGTTATAACCAGCATATTCTCATTCTATCACGAATGGTGATATGGTTCACCCTTAAGTATAGTCATTGCCCTGTATATCTGCTCAATAAACAAAACTCTAACCATTTGATGAGTTAGTGTCATCTTAGAAAGCGAAATTCTTTCCTTGCAGGCTGCATAAACACTATCGGCAAAACCATAGGGACCTCCTACTACAAAAATCAGATTTCTTATACCTGCATTCATTTTCTTTTGCAGGTAACCGGCAAATAATTCAGATGTAAACCCCTCTCCTTTTTCATCAAGCAAAACCATAACATCACCCGGTTTTAACCATGGTAATATTAGTTCAGCCTCTTTGGTTTTAATCTGATCCTCACTAAGTTTTCCGCCCGACTTAATATCAGGAATAACCTCAAGTTGAAAAGGCACATAGTGCTTAAGTCTTTTCTCATATTCCTGAATAGCAGTTTTAACCCAGCCTTCATTTGTCTTCCCGACAACCAACAAAATAATCTTCATTAATCACAATTTAATTTTTCCATCCTTTTTCAACCTCGCTTTATATAAGTTTACCTGCAGATTTAAAATATTCTATAATATCTTTATTCGATCTGGGATCTGTTCCACTGAAAAACGAAGGGCCAGGATAACCTGCACTAATCTCAATTTGATTTGATTTAATTCCGTTATTTTCATTAGCATAACGTATATAGATCCAGTTATACGATACAGATGAATAATTGGACCAAAAGAAACCGCAATAAACAGGCTTATCATACAAATAAACTATAAACATTTGCCCGTAAACAGATTGTCCCGGATATGTGAGTTCATCTCTGTTTTTGTTAAGAGTTAAAACATGAGTTGCCTGGTCATAGCTTATTATGTCACCACCTGTTAGAAAAGGTTTCTCATTAACCTCAACAGTGTCAAGCTTAATCTGACTATAATCAATGGAATGATTATAAATCGTAATGTTTTTAGCAGTATAAATGGCAAAACCGCTTTCAAATTTACCCAATTCTGAATCACTGCTACATGATAACAAAAAGCATGAAAGCAAAATTACAGAAAAGAAACGTAATACTTTCATTGGTAGTTGGTTTAAAATGTGTCACAAATATAATGAATAATAAAGCTAAAAGCAAGATATACAGACATTCTAAATATTACATAAAGGTTTATTTTATAAATTTGATGGCAAATAAATTGATAATCTTAGAATTTGATTTATTTTTGATTTGTTTTAATTACTTATTATAAAATGGCAAAAAAAGAAAGAACCGGGATATGAAATCTAAAAGCGAAATAGTCATATATCAGGCGGATGAATTTACAAAAGTAGAAGTTCAAATTGAGGACGAGACCGTTTGGCTAAGCCAGGAACATATGGCAACCTTATTTGGAAGAAATAGAGTAGCCATTACTCAACATATAGGAAATATTTTTAAAGAGGATGAGCTTAATAAAGAAGTGGTATGTAAGGATTTCTTACTTACCACTCAGCACGGTGCGATTCCAGGAAAAACTCAGGTAAAAAAAAATTAAATTATACAATCTTGATGTAATAATCGCTGTTGGATATAGAGTAAAATCCAAACAAGGCACACAATTTCGTATTTGGGCTAATCAGGTATTAAAAGACTATTTATTAAAAGGTTATTCACTTAATAACCGAATGAATCGTATTGAAGATAGCTTGCAGTACATTAATGAAAAAATAGATAGAATTGATTTACAAATAAATTCAACGCTACCGCCGGTACAGGGACTTTTCTTTAATGGTCAGATTTTCGACGCTTACACTTTTGTTTCAGATATTATCAGATCAGCCAGAAAATCAATTGATTTGATTGACAACTACGTTGACGATACTGTCCTGGTATTGCTTGAAAAAAGGAATAAAGATGTTAAAGCCTGTATTTATACTAAAAATATAAGTAAACAACTAAGTCAGGACCTTGAAAAACACAACTCACAATATCCTCCAATTGAATCGAAACTATTCAAAGATGCACACGACAGATTTTTGATTATTGACCATTCTTCTGTTTACCATATTGGAGCAAGCCTGAAAGACTTAGGCAAAAAATGGTTTGCTTTTACAAAATTAGAAGGACTTACGCATGAAATTATCAGTAAACTGAAAGGAGTAGATAATGAAAAATTATAAAACACTTGGCAACTACATTCAGCAAGTTGATGATAGAAATCTAACATTGGAAGAATTGCCTTTAATGGGATTGAGCGTTTCGAAAGTATTTTTTCCGACCATAGCAAACTTAGTAGGTACTGATATGAAAACATATAAAATTGTATACAGAAATCAGTTTACTTACATTGCTGACACTTCAAGGCGAGGAGATAAAATAGCAATCGCATTGAATGATCAATTTGACAAAATGCTTGTTTCTCAGGC
>CAZFUO010000121.1:0-3690 GCA_964522065.1 uncultured Bacteroidales bacterium
TTGTTTATTCTGAACGAAATGTGGACGGAATAGTTGATTTGATGCTTGATGCAACGAAAAAATACGACAAAGAACTAACAAAAGAAAGACTTTTTAGCTGGCATGCTTCACTTTTCTCGGCAGGACAAAGCGGAATGTACAAAATAATCACAGGAAACTGGCGTGACGATTCGACCGGACCAATGCAGGTTGTTTCAGGAGCTTTAGGAAAAGAAAAAGTTCATTATCAGGCTCCACCGGCAAATCAAATAGAAAATGAAATGCGAATTTTCTTCGATTGGTTTAACCTGGAACAGAATGTTGACCCAGTTTTAAAAGCTGCAATTGCACACCTGTGGTTTGTAACTCTTCACCCATTTGAAGATGGAAATGGAAGAATTTCAAGGGCATTAAGTGATATGTTGTTAGCACGTTCAGACGAACAATCGTATCGGTTTTACAGTATGTCGACACAAATACGAAAAGAACGAAATTCATATTATGACATATTAGAGAAAACACAAAAAGGGAGTTTGGACATAACCAACTGGCTTGAATGGTTTTTGAATAGTTTATTACACTCAATTGAAAGCTCAGAAAAATTACTTGAAAAAGTTATTTACAAACACGAATTTTGGCTTCAGAACTCTAAAGTGTCTATAAATGACAGACAGCGTAAAATACTGAATATGCTTATGGACGACTTTGAAGGAGTTTTGAATACGACAAAATGGGCAAAAATCGGAAAATGTTCGCAAGACACAGCATTGCGTGACATTCAGGATTTAATGGAAAAAGGAATTCTGGCAAAATCTGAACAAGGCGGACGAAGTACAAATTATGAACTGAGAACTATTTGATTGAACAAATCCCCAGCCCCTAATCGAATAGACGGCCTCGCCAGTAACTAACTGACGAAGAGCGCCTTTCACTCCACTGTACGTACTGGTCTAGTATACAGCGGTTCGTTAAGTTGTGGGGAAATATGTTTGTAAATATCGAGCTTGGAAGGATGGTAGTCACATGAATTGGACTTTGGGCTATAGCCCATCCTCCCATTCGAGAACGACTCCAGGCATAAGCTTGATCAGGTTGAACTCCTAGACGGATGAGGTTTTGTCGTTTCTGTTCTGACTTTTTCCAGTGGTGCCAGATGCAGTAGCGTAGTCGGTTTCGGATCCAACCATCAACATCCTTTAGTTTTGCTTGAATGCTGGCAATACGAAAATTATTAACCCAGCCTTGCTGAACTTCATTTAACTTTTGGATGCGTTCATCAAAACTCATAGGTGATATTTGCCTTTCTCACCTTTCACGTATGTTGGTACAAACCCAAATCCGAGAATGTTGAAATTTACAGGACGGCGAATACCACTTTTCTCACGATTGATGGTAAGTTTCAGTTTGTCCCGTAGGAATAAGAAAAGCATACACTCTCCTACTTGATTTCATATTGAATACCGGTCGAGCTTTGATTGATAATCGTTTATATTATCCTAAACTTGAAGGACTTCCGATTTATGATGTCCTGAGAATAATTACAGGTAAAGACCCATTGATATGTAAATTGTGTAAGAAAGGAAGAATGTTGCCATTGTTGAATACTAATTCTGGATGAAATGCTAAAAATGAAATTCGGTCTTTGAAGTGTTTATAATCAATTACCGATACTATGCCCATAGACAAAACAAGATAAGTCCAACAATATTTTATCCACAATTAATAACTAAATTTATTTTATTAAGTTTGTTTCATTTTAAACAAACTTTCCGATATTCGTATGAACGATGTGGAGAAAATACTAAAACGTTGGGTTATTGGCTAATTAAAAATGAGTGCAACTGAGGACATACGAGACATTTTTTCAATCCTTCATGACGGGATTATTTGTAGCTGGACAGGTAGCAAAGACTTGTTGACGCTTAAAATTGACTGTCAATATTTGGCTGAGTATATAGATAAATCATTTGACAGCTTTTACGTTGACCTTATTCAAGTTGACAAATTGTACTTGACAACATGGCCAAATCCATTTGACTTGCCAGTGTTGACACTGACAGATTTAAATGATATTTTTAAAGCAGGACTTGAAATTTTATCGGCAGACATTGCAGAAGACAAGGTTGTTGTTACTTGCAATCAATATGACACGAACTTTGACTATTGTGGTGGTAACCTGACAGTTAATTGTCAGACAATCAAAATATTCGACCAGAATAAAAACGAATTGACAATCGACAAACTTGACGAGATATGCAAAAAATACTGGAACGAATTGAGAGAAAATGAAATCTGCCAATAATTACCTTTATCCGCATATTTGCCAAATCGCTCACCTGGATTTTCCACGAATACTTGTACCTGAACTTTTTTAAAATACCACATCTCCGACTCAAAATGTCTCTACCACCTCAACGGCGGCGCCAACAGCAAACTCGACTGGACCGACTGCAAAGCCATCGTCCAGGAATACTACGACAACTACCTAAAAACCCCCACACCTTATAATATATAAGGACATCTCATAACAATAACAGCTTCACTCCTATTACACTAAGCCCACAGCACCATTTGCTGTGGGCTTTTCATATTTTTATAATAATCATAAGACTTTTATTAAAATTAATTGCATATGTATCAGAATAATTAATAAATTTGAACGCTTGAAAAACGAAAAACACTAAAACTAATAATAAAGAAATAAGCGAGGCGCGGATACATATTGTTACCACCCATTATAAAAACACTGCAAATGAGAAAATTAAGTGCAATATTTTTAATAGCGACTCTTTTATCCTGCCAGACTAAAGTTGACAAGGTAAAAAGTCTCGATTACTACAATCAGGGAATTAAAGTACTTGGACAGGTAGACTCCATAGGGAAAATTGATTATTCAAAAGCACTTGCTTTATTTGACGAGTCTGTTAGATTAAATCCAGAATCTATAGAATCGAAATATTGGAAATCACAATGCGAGATTCATCTGGGAAAATTAGACGAAGCACTTGAAACTTCTGAATCTGTAATTAATGACCTTAAAAATAACCGACATGCTTTAATGCCCTCATTTTATGTGACAGCAGGACTTGTTCAAAAAATCAATAAAAATCTCGACAAGGCAAATGAGTATTTTAAAATCGCAACTGAGATTTATAGCTTGAGGATAGAAAATAACAATAAAGACACAGATGGAATAATAAATAAGGCTTTAGTTCTTTGCTACATGGACAGAAAAGATGATGCACTTGCATTTATAAATTCAATTGAGGTTAATGATGAGAATAGAACTATGATTGAACAAATTAGAGAAAATGTTAAAACTTTTAACAGCGACAATTTATTGACAGGAATGAATAACGGGTGGTAAAAGATACAGTCTTCGATGTATATGAAAAATGTGCTCAATGACAGATATTCAGATAACAAGATTTCAAATATTTCCTATGTCAATAAAATGCCAGGTCTTTTATTATATTTGGTGATAGGAAGAAAACAGAAAATAAAAAGGTAGTGTGTTGTCCGAAAAAGTCGGACAACACTGGTTCCAAATCTGGGAAAAAACAATTTACGCACTAAATATCTCCGAAACCAAAAGCAAATAATACAGTTGAGTATCTTGGTCTTTGGGAGACTTTAAATAATCCCGGTTTTAAAGGTGTCGAATTCGACACCTTTAGAAAAGAATCTGGGCTAAACAGCTTTAACCTTACT
>CAZFUO010000121.1:3700-3935 GCA_964522065.1 uncultured Bacteroidales bacterium
CGGCGCCAACAGCAAATATTAATAACTTTGGACTTTTAGGACACATATAACTAATATTAATATAATGAAACAAACACAGATTGAGGTCGAAAACAAACTGATTTCCATAATACAGTTGGATAACCAGGATTACATTTGTCTGACAGATATGGTTCGTGGCGAAGATGGCGAGGATCATAAACGTAACTGGATGAGAAATCGAAATACAGTTGAGTATCTTGGTCTTTGGGAGACT
>CAZFUO010000121.1:3945-7383 GCA_964522065.1 uncultured Bacteroidales bacterium
TTTAACCTTACTAAAATTCTTCAACAGGATTATGCTGTAAGTATGATTGAAGCAACATCATATTGAAGGCACATCAGGGTTGTATGAGATACGAGTTGAGGTTGGATTTGACTTCCTTTTCCGATCATCTTGATCAGCAATATGGTGTTCGTGGAACAGAAGAAAGAGAAAAATTTGAAGGAGAATTCGATGCATTCAAGCTTGGTGTAATGATCCATGAACTTCGTAAAGAAAATGGTCTTACTCAGGATCAACTTGCAAAAAGATGCGGAACAACAAAATCATACATATCTAGAATTGAGAATGATGCATCAGACATTAGATTATCAACATTGATGCGAATATTTCGCGAAGGTTTTGGTCGTCATTTAAAATTGATTCTAGAGGTTTAAAAGGCACTATACCTAATAGAATTGACAGCCTCGCCAGTAACTAACTGACGAGAAGCGCCTTTCACACAAATGTACTTACCAGGCATATGCATAATCAGGTTCAACACCTAGACGGATTAGGCTTCGGGACACAACTCCTGTGTATAAGGGACTTGCACCCTCTGGACAAAAACACTTGTTGTTTGCAACTTATTCAAAATTTAATTTTAAATTTGGAATTTTTAAAGGGTTTACAACAAGAGTGCGGTGCTTATAGCAACTTTTCATGCCGCAAACATTAGTGGCATTTTAAACCGACTAAAAATGAAGAAACTAGCCTTATTTACAATTTCAATTTTGACAATATTTCCAGGGGTAAAAAGTCAAAATTATGTAGCATTCCCTACTGAAGGTGCTCATTGGAATGTTTATTTAGAATACAGTATTCAACAAAGTCCAAATGATACTGTGCTATTGAGATATGTTCTTAATAGCGACACGGTTGTTAACCAGGTAAAATATAACAGACTATGCCTTGAGGAGGGAAACTTAAACTCACCTACAATCAGGCCTATTGGTGGAATAAGAGAGGAAAACAAAATAGTATATTTTATTGGGAATGATTTTTTAGGATATCCACATATAGAAGAATTAATACTTTATGACTTCAGTAAACAAGTTGGAGACACAGTATTTCATAATGATGTATTTTATTCAAGAATCAATAATATTGACTCAGTAGTGATAAATGGGGAGTATAGAAAGAGGTACAAAGTGAAATCAAACAATAATTACTATTTCCCGGATGATGAATATTGGATTGAAGGAATTGGAAGTGTAAAAAACGGTTTACTTGGTCATATAACAATGATTCCTACCTGTTGCTATCATTTTTGGGAACATATTTGCTTTGAGGAAAATAACGAGGTGAAATATCTAAATCCTGCTTTTGACTCCTGTTTCCCCGCCAACTTAATTAGTTCAGTAATACAAAAAAGGTTTGAGTCAGATATTATTATATATCCAAATCCTGTTGATCAAGAGCTTATAATTGAAAACCGCTCATTAAATGAACACTTAATCCTGAAGATTATTGACATTAAAGGAAGTACAATAAAAGGGCAAACAATAAATCCTGGTAGGACAAAAATTGTTTTACCAAATGTCTTGGGGATACTAAATGTCGTATTGATAAATGAGATAGGACAAATATTAAAATCAGAAAAGATTGTAAAAAAATGAAAACTGCCAATTGTGTATATTTCTATTGAATTATATACCACAATTTCATAAATTGCAAATTCTTATTATAAACAAATTTTCCGATAGGCAATATGATTAAGACAAAAAAGGTAAAACTGACTCCAAAGGAATTGTTCGCAATCCTGATTCAAAGATATTTTATGCAACGCTGGTGGCTAATTGCATGGATTTGGATTTTAGCAATAATCGTTGGATTACAAGATAAATACGACTATTTTACATATTTTTTAATAGTTTTCGCCATTGTTTTTCCAATCCTAATTGCAATTCAATTCTGGAAATATGCAAAGTCGAAGGATAATAAAATTATGCTTCTTGAAAGACACTACGAAATTGACACTGAGAAAATTAATGGCATTATCGATCAAGACACGTATTCACCCATAAAGCTGGAGCATTTCATTAAAGTGGTTATGATTCGTAAAACATATCTACTTTATATCGCTAAAAGCCAATTTATTTATATCCCCATTGATTCATTTGAGAGTGAATCTGACAGAGAATGGTTTGAAAATGAAATAATTAAAAAGATAAAAAAATGATATCTCAAAACCAAGCAAGGTTAATGTTTATAGTCCGGATTTCGTAGCATCGCTTCCTTCACTGCATCCCTTGCGGAAAAATAGTTTGCGGTTTCTAATACTTCGAGACACAACCCCTGTTTTTTAAGGGATTTGCACCCTCTTGATAAAATCACTTGTTTTTTGTAATTTATTCAATATTTAATTTTAAATTTGGAATTTCTTTTATACCTGTCTTGCTGTTTTTAATCTCACCATTAATGAGCATTCTTATGTTTTTTAAGATATTTAAATAAATTGCAATAATATAATACAATACCGAATGAAAACTCATTTTATTTATGCACTGGTTTTGATTTTTACTCTAAATGGCTGTAATACTCAAGAAAATAATCTTAAAGAAAAATCTTTAATACTTACAAATCAATCTATTGCATTAAGAGATTTTGCAAAAACTGCAAATATTATCGATAGTGATACTGAATCATATTGGGCTTTTGGGTACGCAGATAGCATCTTATCATCAATTGATTTATCAGGAAAAACATATTTGAATGATTTGAATAAAATATATTCAGCATATACACACATTTTTTATGGAATGTCCTATACAAAATCAATTATGGCAATTGCAAGTGGCGATAATTATTCCCTGGAAGAACTTAATAGAACAATTATTCAGCCATCAACTAAAGAAATCACTGATTATTATAGCCTTGCTAAAAATGAGCTATCATCAATATATAGTATGATTAATTTTTATAAGGTAGGCGGAATGCAGAGGTACAACGATATGTACACACTATTTCAGAACGATTCAACTGTAAGTGAAAATACATTTAAAAACTATCCCGCAGAAAAAGCATACCGTATTGTGTCATTTGAAAACAAGAAATTGTACTACAAAACCATATTATGTTTAATCATTGATATTTATTCTATAAACAATGAAAATACTGAAAAGTCTGAATATGACAAGTATATGCAAGGACTTCATGAATTGGGAGTAGAAATGGACAAAATACCTTCAAATTATGATACAATTCTGAACCTTTCAGAACAAGAGTATTATGAATATATTCTAAAAAGTTCAGAGGTTCAAAAGACAATGCTTAACCTTTTGATTGCTGAAATAAAAATATTAGCAGACTTAATAAAATAAATACTTTTAATACACGAATTTATTTAAAGGTATTCTGGAGAAGCTTATAAAAAAGCAAGGGGGTTGCTTTCAATAGCCCCAACGACCTTATTACCCAAACAATAAAGTAGCAAAAGCACTA
>CAZFUO010000122.1:0-1932 GCA_964522065.1 uncultured Bacteroidales bacterium
TTGTCACCTTCTTTTACCGACCAACTTATGATAGTTCCTTCGGTTATACTTTCACCCAGTTTGGGCATTTTTATTTGAAATATTGACATGGATTCTAAATTTTTTTACAAAATTGCAAATTTTTTCGGAATAAAACAAGTAACAACTTGTTTTATATGCCAAAAATCCAGTCTTTTCTTTCGTATTTAGCAAACTTTAGCTTTTCAATGTTCTCAATATCAGTTTGACTTAACTGAGCTTTTGTATTTCCGGGTAAATTTAGGATGCTGGTAAATATTGAATTCTTGAATTGTAAGATGTCTTGCTGAATCTGAAGATGGCTGGATATATTAGTTACCGGACTTTTGACCGAAGGAATATATTTGAAGTTTCGTGGTTTCGCCTCGATACTTTTATCTAATTTTACGGAATGAAATAATTTGTCTAAATCGGTGGAATACAGGAGTGTAGCGTGGTAGAGGTGCTTGTTTTTGTGAATGTATTGTGCGCTCCCCGAAATTTTATCGCCATTAATAAACAGCGATCTGCGGTTGTTAGTGATGACTTTTATGCCAATATTGCTTAGCAAATCGGACATCAATTTAGGGTATCTGTCGAATTCTGGTTGTTCGGACTCTTCGATAAACGTAAGATTTATGTTGCCCATGTCCTGGAAAACGGTTCCTCCACCTGAAAATCTTCTTGCTGGTTTGATATTGTTTTTCTCAATGTAATCCAAATCGACTTCCGTGCTGATGTCCTGGTGCTTGCCAACCACAACGCATGGAGCGCTTTGCCACATCAGGAAAAAATCGCCGGTAGAGTGCTTTAGTAAATACTCTTCGGTGGCGAGGTTGAAGTAGATATCATTAACAAAACTTTCAATGCATTTCATAGGGATGACATCCTTTTTGTTAAGAGCCATGTGGACTGTAGGTAGTTGTGTTGTTGTTTTCCTTCGAGGATGACATCCCTTATAGGGATTCATGATAGATTTCTGCAACCGTCGGATGCGGAAACACTATTTTCTGAAATTCCTCAACAGTCATACCTTTTTCTATTGCAATTCCGGCAATTACAATCAATTCAGATGCCGGATTACCTAGCATATGACATCCAATCACTTTTTCATCCTGGTCAATAATTAGTTTCATTAAACCATTTCCACCTTCGTTTTCAGCTACAAATCTTCCGGAATATGCCATTGGTAGTTTAAGCGCCTTATAATCAGAACCTGATTGCTTTAATTCTTCCTCAGTTTTACCCACTCCCGCAATTTCCGGATTAGTATAAACAACCCCTGGAATTGCCTTGTAGGACATCCTGTCGTCATAACCGCATATATAATTTATCGCAACTTCTCCTTCTCTGATTGCAGTATGCGCAAGCATTGAAAATCCTGTTATATCACCGCTTGCAAATACCCGCGGGTTTGAAGTTTGCATTACTTCATTGACAATCACACCTTTATTATCGTATTTGATTCCGATTTTATCCATTTCTTCTCTAACAAATACGGCTTTTCTACCAACGCTTAATAAAACCCTATCTGTTTCGATTTTAGAGGTTTCGCCATTTTTTTCAATAACGACGAAGCCGCTAGTAACTTCAATCACTTTCGTCTTTAAATGGAAAATAACTCCTTTTTTGGTGTACTCATTTCTCAACATTTTCGAGGTTTCCTTATCCATCCCACCAAGAATTTCATCCATCATTTCGACAACAAAGACCTTGACTCCCATGCTGTTAAAGAACGAAGCGAACTCCATTCCAATTACCCCGCCTCCAATAATAACCAGCTTTTCGGGCAAAATGCTAACCTCAAGGGCTTCTTTTGAAGTCCAGAAATCAACATCAGATAAACCTTTAATTGGCGGAATAATTGTCTCAGAACCGCTACACAATAATAAGTATTTAACTTCATAACTCTCATTATTGCATTCAATTTCAATT